>LNEA01000747.1 GCA_001464855.1 Rhizobiales bacterium Ga0077530 | reverse complement strand
ACAGCCGATCTGAAGCCAAAGCTCGACGCGGCCGCCGAGGCATCGGCTGCCGTCAAGGCTTCAACCGTCAGGAAGGCTGAGACCGCCCAAGCGGCGAAGGAAGCGAAGTTCGCCGTGGAGCCGGTATCGGTCTACATCAGCCGAGCAGCGCAGAAGCTCTATGTCCGGCGCAACACGGGTAGGCCATGGGCTGACGGCGGCGAAGTGTTCGATGCGTCCATCGAGGTGCCCATCACGATCCGCGATCCGGACAAGCCGATTGGAACGCACGTTTTCACTGCGACAGCACTCAGTAGTTCCGGACTGAAGTGGACCGCCGTCACCATCGACACCGGCAACAGCGCAAAAAATGCGCTGGACCGCATTACCATCCCGCAGGATGTGCTCGATCGCATTGCTTCGATCGCTGTGCCGCGATCCTCGATCATCGTCTCCGACGAACCACTGAGCGCGGAGACCAATTATCGGACCGAATTTGTTGCGGTGTTGAGCAACCAGCCGCAGGGCGGCTTCGTAACGCGTCGTCCTACGGTGGTAAGCCCTGCAGAGAGTTCAAATGCATGGGGCAGCGGCGGCTTCGGTTGGCAATCCAACGACAGGAGAAGCCGCGGCAGCTACGGAGCGGGGCAACGCGGGTGGTGGTAGTTGAGACGGCTGCAACTTTGGTTGATAGCACTTAGCCCAAACGCAAACTGGAATCCCCTATCCCTGACCGAACGGAGGGATAGGGGCAGAAATCCAGCCATCAGGCCTACATCGCGACGGCGCTCGCTTACGCCGCTTTCCTCTGCGCGGCATCGACCAGGATGAGGTCGCCGTTGCGCACGGTGAGGGACACGAGTTCGCCGTCCTTGACGCGACCCGCGAGGATCGCCTCAGCGAGCGGATCCTGAACGTACTTCTGGATCACCCGCTTGAGCGGCCGCGCACCGTAAGCCGGTTCATAACCGCGATTGGCAAGCCATGTCCGCGCCTGATCGTCGAGATCGAGCGTGATCTTGCGATCGGCGAGAAGTTTCGTCAGGCGACCGAGCTGAACGTCGACGATTTGGCCCATCTGTTCGCGCTTCAGGCGATGGAATAGGATGATCTCGTCGACCCGGTTGAGGAACTCCGGCCGGAACTTGAGCTTGACCTCGGCCAGTACGTACTCGCGTACCGTGTCGGTGTCTTCGCCTTCCTTCTGGGCGACGAGGTAATCCGAGCCGATGTTCGACGTCATGATGATCAGCGTGTTCTTGAAATCCACGGTGCGGCCCTGGCCATCGGTCAGCCGGCCGTCATCGAGCACCTGCAGGAGCACGTTGAAGACGTCGGGGTGCGCTTTCTCGATTTCGTCGAACAGGATCACCTGGTACGGGCGCCGGCGCACCGCCTCGGTGAGTGCGCCGCCCTCGTCGTAACCGACATAGCCCGGAGGTGCGCCGATGAGACGGGCAACCGAGTGCTTTTCCATGTACTCGGACATGTCCATGCGCACCATGGCTTGCTCGTCGTCGAATAGATACGACGCCAGCGCCTTGGTCAGCTCCGTCTTGCCGACGCCCGTCGGGCCGAGGAACATGAATGAGCCGATCGGCCGGTTCGGGTCTTGCAGACCGGCACGCGCACGCCGCACCGCGGTCGAGACGGCGGTGACCGCTTCTTCCTGGCCGATGACGCGCTTGGCAATCGCCTCCTCCATGCGGAGCAGCTTGTCCTTCTCGCCTTCGAGCATCTTGTCGACGGGGACGCCAGTCCAGCGCGAGACGACACCGGCGATGTGGTCTGGCGTCACCGCTTCCTCGACCATCACCTGGCCGGACTGCTGTGGACCGTCCTGGCTCTCCAGTTCCTTGAGCTGCTGGTCGAGCTTCGGAATGATGGCGTGCTGCAACTCACCGGCGCGCGCATAGTCGCTACGGCGTACCGCCTGCTCCAGCTCGACACGGCGCTGCTCGAGTTCCTCTTTGACCTTCTGAGCTGAGCCGAGCTTGGCCTTCTCGTTCTCCCAGCGGCGGGTGAGTTCGGCCGACTGAGCGTCGAGGTCGGCGATCAGCTTCTCCAGTCGGGCAAGCCGATCCTTCGAGGCGTCGTCGGTCTCCTTGCGCAGCGCCTCGCGCTCGATCTTCATCTGCATGAGGTCGCGATCGATGGCGTCCAGCTCTTCGGGCTTCGAGTCGATCTCCATCTTGAGGCGCGCGCTGGCCTCATCGATGAGGTCGATCGCCTTGTCGGGCAGGAAGCGGTCGGTGATATAGCGGTTGGAGAGCGTAGCGGCGGCGACGATGGCGCTGTCCGTGATGCGCACGCCGTGGTGCAACTCGTACTTCTCCTTGAGGCCGCGCAGGATCGAGATCGTGTCCTCGACGGTCGGCTCTTTGATGAAGACGGGCTGGAAGCGACGGGCAAGCGCCGCGTCCTTCTCGATGTGCTTCCTGTACTCGTCGAGCGTCGTTGCGCCGACGCAGTGCAGCTCGCCGCGAGCCAGGGCGGGCTTCAGCAGGTTGCCGGCATCCATCGAGCCTTCGCTTTTGCCGGCGCCGACGATGGTGTGCAACTCGTCGATGAACAGGATGACTCCGCCGTCGGAGGCGGTGACCTCCTGCAGCACAGATTTCAGCCGTTCCTCGAACTCGCCGCGGTACTTGGCGCCCGCGATCAGCGCGCCCATGTCGAGCGCGAGCAGCTTCTTGTCCTTGAGGCTTTCCGGCACGTCGCCTTTGACGATGCGCTGGGCGAGGCCCTCGGCGATCGCGGTCTTGCCGACGCCGGGCTCACCGATGAGGACGGGATTGTTCTTGGTCCGGCGCGAGAGCACCTGGATCGTGCGGCGGATTTCCTCGTCGCGGCCGATGACCGGATCGATCTTGCCTTCGGCGGCGGCTTCGGTGAGGTCGCGGGCATATCGCTTGAGCGCGTCATAGCCTTGCTCAGCCGACGTGGTGTCGGCGGTGCGACCCTTACGAATGGTATTGATCGCGGCGTTGAGCGACTGGGCCGTCACGCCGGCATCTTTGAGAATCTTGGCGGCGGGGCCTCCGCCCTCGACAAGGATGGCAAGCAGCAGCCGCTCGGCCGTGACGTACTTGTCGCCGGCCTTCTCGGCGATCTTTTCGGCCTGATCGAAGATACGGGCGAGTTCGGGGGCGAGATAGAGCTGGCCCGCGCCGCCGCCGGAAACCTTCGGTCGCTGGGCAAGCGCCCGCTCGACAGCCTGCAACGCGGATTTGGCCTGCCCGCCGGCCTGCTCGATCAACCCCGACGCAAGGCCCTGGTCGTCGTCGAGCAGCACCTTCAACAGGTGCTCGGGACTGAATTGCTGATGCCCCTCGCGGAGCGCAAGTGATTGTGCGGCTTGTACAAAGCCCTTAGCGCGGTCGGTATAGAGTTCAAAATTCATGCGTCGGTCTCCCTCTCGGCACGCTTCGTCCGCCCCGCTCGGGCCCGGATATAAGCGCCGTCATCGAAAGAATGGGTCTACGTTGTCTGTGCGGCCCATAGTCGGCGCCGCATCCTCAATATGGGGTTCATTCTGCGCCGAAAAAGAGGGTCGTGGCGAAAGTGTTCAGTTGTCGCGGGGCCGTTTGAAACCGTGAGCTGAAGGTCGCCGTTACATAGAGGTGGTCGGACTGAAGGTTCCGACCGATGGTGGAGAAACGCTGCCCGACCGCAACGGGAAACAAGGAGGCTGCCGTGGCAATCCGAATGCGTGACGAAATCCGTGCCCTCAGTGCGGAAGAGCTCGAACTGGTCGCTCAGACCCGTATTCCAATCATCCTGGACCTGTCGGACGCCGAGCTTGCGAACCTCCTCAAGCAAGTACGCGAGGAGCGCAAGCGCGCCCGAGACATTGCCAATCGCCAGCGCCGTGAGATGCGCGGCAAGGCAGAACGGCCGGGCGCTGCGCCGGCACGCGAGAATAGCGGGACCAAGCACAAGGCCGCTGTGCTCGCCGGCGCACTCAAGCGCCTCAACAATGAGAAGGAGCGTCGCGAGCGACATGCGGGGACGCCCGAGCAGGTCCGTATTGCCAACAAGGCGCTGCAACTCAAGCGGGCGTCGGGCAAGGGCCATAGCGGACCGACCTATCGCACGGCCTCGAAAGGGATGCGCAACCTGGAGAACGACAAAGCTGCGCAACTGGTGCATCCGATGGAAATCGGGAGGGTGTCGCAGTTCGTGCGCGATGCGCAGGCGAAGCGTGATTCGCAGCGATGAGGCCGGCCAGGAGCATCTACGGTTGAGCGCCTGATTGCAGCGCAATTACAGGGTGGCGGGCAGCCTATTTTGGGCTGCCCCAACGTGATGCAGCGCCGCCACAGACAGGCTGTGTCGTAGGATGTCGTTGCGGCCTTCTAGTAGGCTGAAACGTGCTCCCGGATAGCTCTCCACAGTGCTCGCGGTTCGGACTCTTTCGCGGCACGTCTCCGTCGAGGCATGATGCTTGACGAACGGGCTTGGCCGCGAAATCGCCGCAAATTGAAGGGGGTCGGGCCAAGTGCATTTCGTTCAATTTTTCTGTGGCCGCTAGGTCCGTATGGGTTGTCAACTGACCGACACACAGTTTCTCCACCGTTGGAGGCGTTTGACTACATCTAGTAGCTGGGCGCATCAGCAACCCCAATAGATCGTGACGAATCTCTACGAATCACGGAGATTGATTGAACCGAGGCGAGCGGTCGGGGAAGGACCCGCGCTCTCGGTGGTGAGTTGAGTTTCGAGGGTCGTTTAGGGGCGAACCGCCTTGGCGGTTCCCTGGTGCCACTCGCACCGGGTGGGGACAAGACACAGTTCCAAACGTGATGCGTGGTCGATCGGCTGGCGGATCTTGTGATCCGTGAGCAAGGGGTTTCTGCGTCTGTTGCAGTGCGTCCGTAAGTCGAGTGATCCGCAGGCACCAGTTGTGCTGCCGGATGTGGAACACAAAACAAATCGCACTGCTGTGAAACGCGATCCGGTTTTGTCGTGCGTACCGTTTGAGAGCTTCACTGGCAGTGCCCAAAAGCGAGCAGCAGGGCACAGAGAATGAAAATCGCACGCGCCTTCACGGAAGCTGGAAAATCCCCCTACGACCGCATTGCCTTCCGCAAGGCGACGTCTGAGATCAAGAACCCGGACGGCTCCATCGTTTTCCGTCTCGCTGAATTCGAAGTGCCCGCACATTGGAGCCAGGTCGCTGCCGACATTCTGGCGCAGAAGTATTTCCGCAAAGCCGGCGTGCCGAAAGCGCTGCGCCGTGTCGAAGAGAACAGCGTCCCGTCGTGGCTGTGGCGCTCGGTCGCCGATGAACGTGCGCTCGCCAACGTGTCCGCCAACGAGCGCATCATCGGCGAGACCGATGCCCGCCAGGTGTTCGATCGTCTTGCCGGCACCTGGACCTATTGGGGCTGGAAGGGCGGCTACTTCACGACCGAGGAAGACGCGCGCGCGTTCTTCGACGAGCATTGCTACATGCTGGCGAACCAGATGGGCGCACCGAACAGCCCGCAGTGGTTCAACACCGGCCTGCATTGGGCCTACGGCATCGACGGTCCCGGCCAGGGCCACTTCTATGTCGACGCGGTGACCGGTCAGCTCACGCAGTCGACGTCGGCGTACGAGCACCCGCAGCCGCACGCTTGCTTCATCCAGTCGGTCGCCGATGACCTCGTCAACGAGAACGGCATCATGGACCTGTGGGTCCGCGAAGCGCGCCTGTTCAAGTACGGCTCGGGCACCGGCTCCAACTTCTCGAGCCTGCGTTCGGAGAACGAGAAGCTTTCGGGCGGCGGCAAGTCGTCGGGACTGATGAGCTTCCTCAAGATCGGCGACCGCGCGGCCGGCGCCATCAAGTCGGGTGGCACCACGCGTCGCGCCGCCAAGATGGTGGTGGTCGACGTCGATCATCCCGATATCGAGACCTACATCGACTGGAAGGTGAAGGAGGAGCAGAAGGTCGCGGCGCTCGTGACCGGCTCCAAGATCTGCCAGAAGCGCCTCAAGGCGATCATGAGCGCCTGCGTCAACTGTGAAGCCGACGGCGACGCCTGCTTCGATCCGCTGAAGAACCCGGCGCTAAAGCGCGCGATCCGCGACGCCAAGCGCGATCACGTCCCGTCGAATTACATCCTCCGCGTCATCCAGTTCGCGAAGCAGGGCTATAAAGACCTCGACTTCGCGACCTACGACACCGATTGGGATTCGGAAGCCTACCTGACCGTCTCCGGCCAGAACTCGAACAATTCGGTGCGCGTCACCGACGAGTTCCTCAACGCCGTCCGCGAGGACAAGGATTGGAACCTCACCGCGCGCCTCGG
>LNEA01000746.1 GCA_001464855.1 Rhizobiales bacterium Ga0077530 | reverse complement strand
TCGCAGTTTTTCACGACGTTGCCGAACGCCGCCTTAAACGCATCGGCGCCGGCCGCCGAGGCCTTCTGGGCGGCGGCCGCGTCGCTCGCCAGCTTCGTCGCGTTCGCTTCGAAGCCTTTTCGATCCTGCCAGATCTTGGGACTGGCTCTCGTCTCGCCAGTGTCGCTTCCCTCGGGAAACAGCTTGACGAGCGTGGCTGCGCCGGTCGCGATGATGTTCATGGCGTCGGCTGCCTTCGCGGCGTCGAAGGGCACGGTACCTTTGCTCATATCAGAGCCAACTTTGGCGTTGCCGCCGAAGGACTTCATCGCAGCTTTGCGTTGACTGATCGCGTCTTGCGCAATGCCGACACTACTGGCGGCGATTGCGACGGTAGCCAGAACGGCAATGCCGCCGAGCACCATGGATTTCGTCATCTAGAGCTCCCTGCCAATTAGTCCGGTTCTTAGAATGAGTCCGGTTTCGTCTTATAGCGCGGACGTCGGAGGATCGCGGCTTAACGGTTTCGTGATCCGGATCGTCTGGCGATGATCCCCACCGACAGCCCGCAGCTCGGAATTGAATGGTCCAAAACCTTCTTGGTGCCCGCAACTCGAACTGTCACAATGCCACCAAGGGATGCCGGCGGTTGCTGCCGCTGAGGGGGGAGCAGGGCCGGCGCGGCATCGGCGGTCCGGGGCGATTTCACACAATGGACAGCCACGTTTTTGCGGTTGTGCTCGTCGCGGCCGCGCTCCACGCCGGATGGAATGCGCTGCTGAAGCTGCGCGTCGAGCCGCGCATCGCGACGACGCTGCTCGGAATCGCCAGCGGCATGGTGGCGGCGCCGATCTGCTTTTTCGTGCCGCTGCCGGAGCCGATCGCCTGGTGGTTCATTGGCGCATCGGCGATCATTCATCTCGTGTATTTCCAAGCGCTGGGCATGGCCTACGAGACCGGCGATCTCGGTCAGGTCTATCCGCTCGCACGCGGTAGCGCGCCCCTGCTGACGGGTTTGGGCATGTCCATCGTTGGCGAGCCGATTGGGTTCGTCGGCTGGCTCGGCATCGGCTTGCTCGCGGTGGGCGTGCTGGCGCTCTCTCTCAAGGGCGGCCGCGTTTCGACTCATATCGAGGTGCGTGCTGTCGGATTCGCGCTGCTCACCGCGTTGACGATTGGCGCCTATACGATCGTCGATGGGCTCGGTGCGCGCAGCGCAGGTCATGTCGGTGCGTACGTGGGGTGGAGCTTCGTGACGAGCGCGGTGGTGCTGATCGCGTACGGGTATCATCGCTGGCGTGGCGGCCTTGTCGCGGCGTTTCGTGGATCCGCTTGGCAGCTCATGCTCGGCGGCTGCATGTCGGTTGGTGCCTATGGGATCGCGCTGTGGGCGATGACCAAGGCGCCGATCGCCATCGTCGGTGCCATGCGCGAAACGAGTGTGCTCGTGGCAGCGATCATTGGCGTTGTCGTGCTGGGGGAGCCGCTGCTCAAGCTGCGCATTCTTGCCGGCGCGTTGGTGCTTGCCGGTGTGGTGATGTTGCGGTTGGCTTAAAATTCTCCGCGGTCGCCAACGCCTTCGGCTACTGGCGCCGGCGCGGCTGTCTACCCGGGAGCGTCCGGCAATGCGCTCTTCGAGCGCTCCTTATTGACTGCGTCTTATTCGGTGGCGATCGAAGATCGCGAGATGGAGTCGCCGACCGGCGAGGCAGCCCCGTGGCGCCGGTAGGCGAATCCGTCGGCGACCGCGGAGAAAAAGAGCAGCCCGCGAAATACAAAAGGCCGCCTCGGGGAACCGAGGCGGCCTTTGTGTTTCGTAAGCGGCTCGGGCTTACATGCCCATGCCGCCCATTCCACCCATGCCGCCGCCGTGGTCGTGACCGGCGTGGCTGTCCTTCTTCGGCGCTTCGGCGACGCCGGCTTCGGTGGTGATCAGCAGCGAGGCGATCGAGGCCGCATCCTGCAGGGCGCAACGCACCACCTTAGCGGGGTCGATGATGCCCTTTTCGATCATGTCGCCGTACTCGTCCTTCTGGGCGTCGTAGCCGAAGGTCTGGCCACGCGACTCGAGCACCTTGCCGACAACGATCGAGCCTTCGACGCCCGCGTTCTCGGCGATCTGGCGGATCGGCGACTGCAGCGCGCGGCGCACGATCTGGATGCCGGCTTCCTGGTCTTCGTTGTCGCCCTTGACGGTGATCGCCAGGGTCGCCTTGAGCAGCGCGACGCCGCCGCCCGGGACGATGCCTTCTTCGACAGCGGCGCGGGTCGCATTGAGCGCGTCATCGACGCGGTCCTTGCGCTCCTTCACTTCGACTTCGGTGGCGCCACCGACCTTGATCACCGCAACGCCGCCGGCGAGCTTCGCAAGACGCTCCTGCAGCTTCTCACGGTCGTAGTCCGAGGTGGTTTCCTCGATCTGCGCCTTGATCTGATTGACGCGGGCCTCGATGTCCTTGCGCTTGCCGGAACCGTCGACGATCGTGGTGTTCTCTTTGTCGATCGAGACGCGCTTGGCGCGGCCGAGCATGTCGAGGGTCACGGTCTCGAGCTTGATGCCGAGGTCCTCGGAGATCACCTGGCCGTTGGTCAGGGTGGCGATGTCTTCGAGCATTGCCTTGCGGCGATCGCCGAAGCCCGGCGCCTTGACAGCCGCGACCTTGAGGCCGCCGCGCAGCTTGTTGACGACCAGCGTCGCCAGAGCCTCGCCTTCGACTTCTTCAGCGATGATCAGCAGCGGCTTGCCCGTCTGGACGACGGCTTCAAGCAGCGGCAGCATCGGCTGGAGGCCCGAGAGCTTCTTCTCGTGGATCAGGATGTAGGGATCGTCGAGCTCGACGGTCATCTTCTCGGCGTTTGTCACGAAGTACGGCGACAGGTAGCCGCGATCGAACTGCATGCCTTCGACGACGCTCAGCTCGGTCTCGAGGCTCTTGGCCTCCTCGACGGTGATGACGCCCTCGTTGCCGACCTTCTGCATCGCTTCGGCGATCATCGCGCCGATGGCGCTTTCACCGTTCGCGGAAATCGTGCCGACCTGGGCGATTTCCTCGGAGTTCTTGACCTTCTTGGAGCGCTTCTTGATCTCCTCGACGACCTGGGTGACGGCCTTGTCGATGCCGCGCTTCAGATCCATCGGGTTCATGCCGGCGGCGACCGACTTCAGGCCTTCGCGGACAATCGCCTGGGTGAGAACAGTCGCCGTCGTGGTGCCGTCACCGGCGACGTCGTTGGTCTTCGAGGCCACTTCGCGCACCATCTGGGCGCCCATGTTCTCGAACTTGTCCTCGAG
This sequence comes from Rhizobiales bacterium Ga0077530, assembly GCA_001464855.1. Classification (GTDB taxonomy): domain Bacteria; phylum Pseudomonadota; class Alphaproteobacteria; order Rhizobiales; family Hyphomicrobiaceae. The sequence continues at coordinate 3,402 of LNEA01000746.1, read as the reverse complement.
CTCGATCTCCTTGGCGACGGTGACGCCGTCCTTGGTCGTGCGCGGGGCGCCGAACGACTTGTCGATGATGACATTGCGACCCTTCGGGCCGAGCGTCACCTTGACGGCGTTGGCGAGGATGTCGACGCCGCGCATCATGCGATCGCGGGCATCGGCGGAGAATCTTACGTCTTTAGCTGCCATGTAGAGGGCTCCTGGTGGAGTATGAGGAATTGAGTAATCGGAGGGGCGACGGGCTCGGCTCGATTACTTATCGAGCACGCCCATGATGTCGCTCTCCTTCATGATCAGCAGCTCTTTGCCGTCGATCTTGACTTCGGTGCCGGACCACTTGCCGAACAGCACCTTGTCGCCCTTCTTGACGTCGAGCGGGACCAGCTTGCCGCTCTCGTCACGAGCGCCGGGGCCGGCGGCGATGATCTCACCCTGCTGGGGCTTCTCGGCAGCGGTATCGGGAATGATGATGCCGCCAGCGGTCTTGGTCTCGCTGTCGGTGCGGCGGACGACCACGCGGTCGTGGAGGGGACGGAACTTCATGGAGGGACTGCTCCGGATTGGTTTTGCTGAGTGATTTGGGAGCCGCGGGGTGCGGCCGGCCTTCGTTAGCACTCACGAAACAGGAGTGCTAGCTGCCGACGCTGATATCACTTCCGCGGCGCGGAATGTCAAGGCGTTTGCCTCGAAAATCGTGTCCGAGGGCAGCTTTGGCGGCATCTAAGGCGACATTCGTTAATGGGCGGTAACGAATTCGCCGCGATCGGCCGGGTCGTTCAGAACTGGTCAAGGATTGGCCGGTGGGACGCGCTGCTCAGCGTGATCCGGCCAAAGGATGACAGACAACTCTATTTCCGACTGGGCTGGCGCCGCGAGAGTAAAAACACCGCCTTCTCGCCGAGCAGGTTGTGAATCGTCAGCGGCAGGCGCACCCAGGTGCCGAGCTGCTGGCCCGAGGTGTTGAACGCAACCGCGCGCTCGACTTTGGCATCGACGACACGGCAAAGGTCAGCGAAGTCCTTGATGGTGCAAAGGTGTGCGTTCGGCGTGTCGTACCAGGTGTCCGGCAGGTGCTCGGTGACCGGCATCCGGCCGGTGGTGAGCAGCTTGGCGCGGACCTTCCAATGGCCGAAATTCGGGAATGAGACGATGGCGTGGCGGCCGATGCGCAGCAGGTTGGCGAGGACCTTCTTCGGATTGCGCGTCGCCTGGATCGTCAGCGACAGAATCGCGTAGTCGAAGGCGTCGTCGGGATAGGCGTCGAGATCCTGGTCGGCGTCGCCTTGGATAACGGAGAGGCCGCGCGCCACGCACGCGTTGACGCGGTCGCGTTCGATCTCCACGCCGCGGCCGTCGATGTCGCTGCGCTCGCCGAGCAGTTGGAGCAGGGCACCGTCGCCGCAGCCGACATCGAGCACGCGGGCGCCGGGTGTCACGAGGTCGGCAATGAGCCGGTGATCGACGCGGGGCTGTGGGGGCGTCTGACCGTCATGGCGGGCGAGCATCAGATGGCCCTCCGCGCGGGGGCGAGACCGCGCCGCGCCGCTGCTGAATTGATGAACCCGGTGATCGTCTGAAACAGGACGGGTTCCTCGAGCAGGAAGGCGTCATGGCCTTTGTCGCTCTCGACCTCGACGAAACTGACGTTGGCGGCGACCGCATTGAGTGCTTGCACGATCTTGCGGTTCTCGTGGGTCGGATAAAGCCAGTCGCTGGTGAATGAGACGACACAAAAGCGCGTTTTAGTGCCGCGGAAGGCGTTGGCGAGCACACCGCCAAACTCGCCTGCGAGGTCGAAATAGTCCATTGCGCGCGTAATGTAGAGGTAGCTGTTGGCGTCGAAGCGGTCGACGAAGGTCGAGCCCTGATGGCGCAGGTAACTCTCGACCTGGAAGTCGGCGTTGAATGAGAACGTGCGGTCGGCGCGGTCCTGCAGGTTGCGGCCGAATTTGGCGTGCAGGGCTGCTTCCGAGAGGTACGTGATATGGGCGGCCATCCGCGCGACGGCGAGGCCGCGCCGGGGCACGCGCTGCTGCAAGTGGTAGCGGCCCTCGGCCCATTCGGGGTCGGCCATGACGGCCTGACGGCCCACCTCGTGGAACGCGATGTTTTGGGCCGAGTGCCAGGCGGCGGTCGCGATCGGGATCGCGCAATAGACGCGCTCGCCGAAGTGGGCGGCCCATTCGAGCACCTGCATCCCGCCCATCGATCCGCCGACGACGGCGAAAAGCTGATCGATGCCGAGATGATCGATCAAGCGAACCTGCGCGCGAACCATGTCGCGGATGGTGATAACGGGGAAGTTCAAGCCGTAAGGCTCGTTCGTTTCGGGATCGATTGAGGCTGGGCCGGTCGAACCCAGGCAGCCACCGAGAATGTTCGCGCAAATGACGTAGAAGCGGTTCGTGTCGATCGGCTTGCCCGGGCCGATCATCAGCTCCCACCAGCCGCCTTTCTTCGTGACCGGGTTCTCGTGGGCAAAGTACTGGTCGCCGGTCAGGGCATGGCAGACCAAAATGGCGTTCGATTTTGCCGCGTTGAGCGTGCCGGCGGTTTCGTAGGCGACGGTGAAGGGTCCGAGCTGCTTGCCGCAGTCGAGCGCTAGTGGCGCGCTAGCAGGAAACGTCACGGACGGGCTCGTTGGCGTCCGTGCTTCCTGGAGGGCGGTCCGCTTCAGCGAATTGGGCGCCTGGGGTGCTTCGGCAGGCGCGCCGCCGGGGCTCGGCTCGAATGTGACGCTGACCATCGGTCGTCTCCGCGCGGTGCGATTGCTGCCGTGCTCACCTGTCCGGATGCGCGCGGCCCTTTTAGCGAGTTGTTTTACGTGGCTGCAAGCCGGCCGGCCAAATCACCACGAACCCAAGTTTCATAACCGTATCGTGAGGATTGCGTCAAGCAGCCGGCGGCGCGGGCGTGTCGCAAGTATTCTGCGGCGATCACCGTTCCGCCCACCTTGCGTGCGTATGATTTTGCGGCTCACTTCGCGCAACTCACCGATGGCTGGACGGTTACGTTATAACATCGTAAACATTGAGCCGAACGCGTTTGCAGTCTCATGGGCGTGAGGCGGTACGGCGGTGATGGCGGGAGCTGATGGATGCGGCGGGTGTGGGTTGGATTGCGCGGTGTTGCGGGGGCATTGACAGCGTTGGCACTTGCGTTCGCGGGGCAGGCTGGCCTCGGTGCGGCGCGCGCCAGCGATCTCAATGTGGTGGTGACCATCAAGCCCATCCATTCGATCGTAGCGGCTGTGATGGAAGGTTTCAGCGCGCCGACGTTGTTGGTGGACGGTGCCGCTTCGCCGCACACATTTACGCTCAAACCGTCGGACGCGAAGGCGCTCGCCGCCGCCCGCGTCGTGTTCCGAGTTTCGGATGGCCTCGAACCTTTCATGGTCAAGGTCGTCCG
>LNEA01000745.1 GCA_001464855.1 Rhizobiales bacterium Ga0077530 | reverse complement strand
CCGGTGCCACTCGCCGAGTTGGAGAAGCGCACAACGGACAACCTCGAATATGCGCGCGCCCACGTCCGCGGCACGTTCCAGCATGATCGCGAGCAGGTTATGTGGGAACCCGATCCACGTCAGGGCCCCGGCTATCACGTCTATACGCCGCTGCGACTCGACGACGGTCGCTTCATCCTGATCAATCGCGGCTATGTCACCGACGCCAAAAAGTCACCGTCATCCCGGCCGGAAGGTCAGCTCAAAGGCGAGGTCGACGTGACCGGCCTCATTCGCGAGCCGGTTGCACGGGCGATGTTCAGCCCGGACCACGATACGCGCACAGGCGTGTGGTACTGGCGCGACGTCGACGGCATGACCAAGGCAGCGCTCGGCCCCGACGCCGGAAAGGCCGTCCGCTTTACGCTCGACGCCGAGGCAACGCTCGCCAGTCCCGGCGGCTGGCCGCAGGGCGGCGTCACGCGCCTGACCCTCCCCAACCGTCACCTCGAATATGCGCTGACCTGGTATGGCCTCGCGCTCACCTTGGTCGGCGTCCTCGCCGCATTCATCTTCGGCCGCTGGCGCGCCACCGCCTGAGAGATATGTCCGGACAGTGGTTCCGGGCGGCGCGTCCTCGTGTACAGTTGTGGGCAAGGCACGCGCGCGATGAGCGCCAATCACAAGCCGAGGAGGACGTCCCATGTCATCAGCACACACTTCCGCCCACCAGGATCTGGCCCCGACGCGTGACCTCGCGCGTTGGTCGAGCGCGCTTGCCGCTTCTGAGATCCCGGACAGTGCGGTGCTGTGGGCGAAGCATGCGCTGCTCGACTGGTTCGGCGTAACGATTGCGGGCTCGCGCGAGGATCTGGCGCCGCTGCTGCTCGAGGAATTCGGCGGCAAGGACGGCCCGGTGACGCTGATCGGCCTCAATGCCCGCGCCAAAGCTCACGACGCGGCGCTCATCAACGGCACGCTGTCCCACGCCCTCGATTACGACGACGTCAACCGCCACATGGGAGGCCATCCAACTGCGCCTGTCGCTGCCGCAGCGCTTTCGCTCGGCGAAGCGCTCGGCAAGAGCGGCCGCGACACGCTGCTCGCGTTCATCGCCGGTTACGAAGTCGAGTGCCAGCTCGGCGCGATGGGCTCGCATAGCCACTACGAGCAGGGTTTCCACTCGACCGGTACGCTCGGCACTTTCGGCGCGACGGCGGCGGCGGCGCGGCTACTCGGCCTCGACGCGCAGCAGACAGCCGTCGCGTTCGGCATCGCGGCCTCGGAGGCGGCGGGCTTGAAGCATAATTTCGGTACCATGACCAAGCCGCTGCACGTCGGCAAGGCGGCAATGAACGGTGTCATGGCGGCGCGGCTCGCAGCCCGCGGTTTCACCGCGCGCGATGACGCGATCGAGGCGCCGCAGGGCTTCGCCAGCTCGCAGATCCCCACGTTCACGCCCCTGCCAGTGCGGCCCGATGCGTCGGCGCCGTTCGAGGTCGAGGCCAATCTCTTCAAGTACCACGCCGCCTGCTACCTCACGCACTCGACGATCGAGGCAATCCGCGACCTGAAGCGCCGCCACAACATCGGTCTCGGCGACGTCGAGAAGATCACGCTCAAGATCGATCCCGGCCATCTCAAGGTGTGCGACATCCCCGAGCCGAAGACTGGTCTCGAAATCAAGTTTTCGATCCGCCATCTCGCCGCGATGGCGCTCGGCGGCGAAGACACCGCGGCGCTTGGCACCTATTCCGACGAGATGGCCAACCGGCCCGTCTATCGCGAAGGCTCGCGCCGCGTCACCATGGAAACACGGGAGACGGCGCCCGAGGATCGCCACGGCGCCGCCGTCGCTCTGGTCCTGAAAGATGGCCGCGAGCTGCTGGCGGAGACCAACGTCGGCATACCCGCAAGCGATGCGGCAGCGCAGGGTGAGAAACTCCGCGCGAAATTCCATTCGCTTGCCGAACCGGTGATCGGCCGTGGCCGCACGGGCGAGGCGCTGCGTCTGATCGAGCGTTTCGAGTCGCTCGAAAGCCTCAAGCCGCTGATGACGGCGGTGGCTTAGTCACCGATTGCGCAGCCGCAACGATCTCGGCGATCGCGCTGAGATCGATGCGGCCCTTGAGGCCAATCGCTACCAATCCAACGTGGTCGCCCGGTTCGCGTGACGACGGTGCCACCTCGCGCCGTGCGCCCACGATCTGGATCGTCACGCGCTGCCCGTCGAGATCGCGGACGAAGCCCTTGGCTCGGAGGATGCCGAGCGCCGGATCGGTCAGCGCCGCTGCCAGTGCCGTCGGATCGCACGGCGCCGGCACGTCGAACGCATCCGAAGCAAACGCCGTCGCTGCCGGTCCGCCGAGGTTCAGTCCGCCGCCACGCTGCGGTGCCAACCGGCTGCCGACGATCACGTCCAGCGGCACCGCGGCCTGTCGCGTCGCGACGATGCTGGCGCGCGGCGCGACCGAGCGCACCCACGCGTCCGTCGCCACCAGCGTTTCGGCGTCGACCAGATCGGCCTTGTTGAGGATGACGAAGTCCGCGTCGGCGAGCTGGCGCGTGATGGTGTCGGCGAGGTAGCGGTCCCGCCCCTGCCGCAGGACCGTCTCGGTGTCGGCCAGCACCACCGTTCCGTCGAGCGCATAGTCCGCCAGAAGCGACAGCGACGCCGCCACCGGACCTGGCAGCGCAACGCCACTCGTTTCGATCAGGACGTGCTGCGGGCGCGGCGACAGCTTCGCCAAATCCATCATCGCGGCCATGAGATCGCTGCCGTAGCTGCAACAGATGCACCCACCGGCGATCGCGACGACGTTGCCGTCGGTGCTCTCGATCAGGTCGGCATCGATCGGCAGCTCGCCGAACTCGTTGACCAGCACGGCGATGCGCAGGCCGTCGGCATGGCGCAGCAGGCGATTGACCAGCGTCGTCTTGCCGGCACCGAGATAGCCCGCGATCACCGTGACGGGCATCGTACTCATATATCGGCGGCCAGATGCGGACATCCTTGAGCTTGTCGCCACCGATCGTCTCAGGATCGTCCTCTAAAACGGCGATGTCGGCGCGCTTGCCGGATTCGATCGAGCCGATCTCGCCGTCGAGTTTCAGCGTGTACGCCGCGCCGAGCGTGATCGTGCGCAGCGCATCAGCGACCGAGATGCGCTCGTTGGCCCCGAGCGTCCGCCCGCTCGCCGTCTGCCGGTTGACCGCGCACCACGCCGTAAACAGTGGTCCGAGCGGCGTTACCGGTGCATCGGAATGGATCGCCATCGGTACGCCGGTCGCGAGCGCCGTCGCGCAGGCGTTCATGCGTTCCGCCCTCTCCGGGCCGACCGTCAACGCATAGTGCTGGTCGCCCCAATAGAAGTGATGGTTGGGGAACAGGTTGACGCAGCAGCCAAGCGACTTCATCCGGCGGAACTGAGCGGCGTCGCCGAGCTGGCAATGCTGGAATGTGAAGCGATGATCGGGAGAGGGATGCGCGCGCAACGCCTCCTCGATGCAGTCGAGCACCAGCTCGGTCGCTTCGTCGCCGTTCGTGTGCGTGTGGATCTGCACGCCGTCGCGCAGTGCCAGTTTGTAGGCTTCGCGCAATTGCTCCGGCGGCACGTACCACAGACCATTCTGCGCGCCATTGTAGTAGCCGGGCCAGCGCAGCCGCGCGGAAAACCCCTGGATCGATCCATCCGCGACAATTTTGATGATGCCGAGCCGCAATCTGTCCGTGCTTCTTTCCTTCAGCTCGAGTGCGCGTGCGATCAGGTCCGGCACCGGCAGACCCTGGTGGCGGCGCAGCGACACGACGCGGGCCGGAAACATCGGCTCGCCGGTGACGCGCAGCATCATCTCGACGGCTTTGTCCGGCAGCAGGTTCGCGAGATCGGCGGCGGTGGTCACGCCCTTGCGCACGCATAGTCGCGCGAAATCCCTGAAACCCTTTTCGTCCCCGGCCAGGATCTCACGGTCGAACCCGACATGCGGTCCGACCGGCATCATCGCGTCGGGGCCCTTCAATTCGCCGGTCGGCAGACCGTCCGAGCCAAGCGGCAATCCCGGATGATTGACGCCGGGACGCAGCAAGCCGGCGAGCTCCAGCGCCTTGGTGTTGACGTTCATGATGTGGGCGCTGGCGTGCAGCACCCCGATCGGCCGCGTCGTCGAGACGCGATCGAGGTCGGCCCGGGTGACGCGCCCGGTCGAGAAATAGATCGGGTCGAGCGCCCACCCCGCGAGCGGCGCGCTGCTGTCGCCGAGCTTTGCCTCGGCCTCGGTGAGCCGCGCCAGAACGTCATCGATCGACGTCACGCCCGGCCAGTTTGTGCCGTCGGGCGCCATGCGGTCGAAATAGCCGCAATAGACGTAGCGCCAGAACACGCCTTCCATGACGTGGCTATGCCCCTCGACGAGGCCCGGCATCAGGACTTTGTCGGCGAAGCGGCGGTCGATCTTGTGCTCGCCCCAACCTGTCAGCTCGCCAAGATCGCCGGCGCCGAGGACGCGGCCGTCGCGTACGGCGACATGAGTCGCATAGGGTCGCGCGGGGTTCATCGTGATGATCTTGCGCGCTTCGTAAATGGTGAACACCGCGTCGTCCCTTCCCCGATCGATCGCCCATGCCGGAAGCCCGGCCGGGCACACCATAGAACACTGCCACCTTCGCGCACTGCCTGACAATGCAGCCCGATGCGCGATCGCGCGGCGGCCCGCCCGGCCGCCCGGTTTGGCGCTTGACTTGGCCCTGCTCCTGTCGGCTCATACCGGCGTCAATTGCGAGGCATCGGGTAGTGCCGCGCGTGGGAGGCTCGTGCTTGGAATTCGACGTGCCGCGTACCGGCGACGACGTTCTGGCGGTGGATGATCTCACCATTCGCTTCGACGGCCACGGCGTCGATCTTGTCGACGGCGCGACGTTTCGGCTCGGGCGCGGCGAGACGCTGTGCCTCGTCGGTGAATCGGGCTGCGGCAAAAGCATCACTGCGCTCGCCGTTATGGGGCTGCTCGCAACGCCGCCGGCGAGGATCACCCGCGGTCGTGCCGTCTTTCAGGGCCAGGACCTGCTGTCACTGACGAACACCCAGCTCGCCGAGTTGCGCGGAAATCGGCTCGCGATGATCTTCCAGGAGCCGATGACGTCGCTCAATCCGGCCTTCCGCATCGGCGCGCAAATCGCCGAGAGCGTGGTGCGCCACCAGGGTGTCAGTCGCCAAGCTGCGCGCGACATCGCGCTCGACGGGCTGCGCCGCGTCCGCATCCCGGCCGCCGAGAAGCGCCTCGACGCCTATCCGCACCAGATGTCGGGCGGCATGCGCCAGCGCGTGATGATCGCCATGGCGCTGGTCAACCGTCCGGACCTGCTCAT
>LNEA01000744.1 GCA_001464855.1 Rhizobiales bacterium Ga0077530 | reverse complement strand
GTTCTGTTCCGGTTTGTTGGCGACCCGATCAATCAGATGGTCGGGCAGGACACCAGCCTCGCCGATCGCGAAGCACTTCGCGAACGCCTCGGCCTCAACGATTCCGTGGCGGTGCAATTCGGTCGCTTCATCTGGAACGCCGCGCGCTACGACTTCGGCATCTCCTATCAGGTCAAGCGGCCTGTCACGTCGCTGATCGCCGAGCGGTTTCCAGCGACATTCGAACTCGCTTTAGCCGCCGCCATGTTCGCGATCCTGCTCGGCATTCCAATGGGCGTCTACACCGGCATCCACCGCGATAGCTGGCTCTCCAAGCTGTTCCTATCCATCTCGCTTGTCGGCATTTCGCTGCCGCCCTTTCTGATCGGCATCCTCCTCATCTACGTTTTCGCCGTGCATCTCGGCGTGCTGCCGTCGTTCGGGCGCGGCGAAGTCGTCGCGATCGGCGGCTGGACCACAGGTCTGCTGACCGCGTCGGGGCTCAAAGCGCTGATCCTGCCCGCGATCACACTCGGCCTTTTCCAGATGACGCTGGTGACGCGCCTAGTCCGGTCGCAGATGCTCGAGGTGCTGCGCACCGACTACATCAAGTTCGCCCGCGCGCGCGGCCTCAGCGATCGCGCAGTGAATTTCGGCCACGCACTGAAGAACACGCTGATTCCCGTCATCACCATCATCGGCCTCCAGCTCGGCGCCGTCATCGCCTTCGCGATCATCACCGAAACCGTGTTCCAGTGGCCTGGCATGGGATTGATGTTCATCCAGGCAGTCCAAAACGCCGATATTCCCGTCATGGCCGCCTATCTAATCCTGGTGGCGTTCCTGTTCGTCGCCATCAATCTCATCGTCGATCTGCTCTATGTGTGGGTCGATCCGCGCGTCCGCATCTATGGGCGCGAAGCATGACGATTGAAGATCAAGGTCACATCGCAGCCGACCCACCTGCGGCGACTCGATCCGGCTTTTTCGCGCGAATGCGCGACACCGATCTCTACTACAGCTTCCGCTCATCGCGCCTGGTCATGCTGGCCGCTGCAATCACACTGCTGATCGTCGGTGCATCGCTGCTCGCGCCCGTCATCGCGCCACACGATCCCTACGATCTGCGCGCCTTGAACCTGATGGACTCCGACCTGCCACCGGCGTGGGTCACCGGCGGTGACCGCCGCTTTTTGCTCGGCACCGACGACCAAGGCCGCGACATCCTCTCGACCATTCTCTACGGCACGCGCAGTTCCATCGCGATCAGCCTCCTCGCGGTGCTACTCGCCATCGCCATAGGCGTCAGCGCCGGATTGGTGGCGGGCTACTACGGTGGCATCGCCGATACGCTGATCATGCGCATCGCCGATGTGAAGCTGACGTTTCCCGCGATCCTGGTGGCGCTGTTGATCAACGGCATCGCGCAGACGCTATTCAAGGGGCGTCTCGGCGGCAGCGAATTCTGGATTCTGGTCTTGTCGATCGGCCTGTCGTTCTGGGTACAATACGCGCGCACCGTACGCGGCATGACGCTGGTCGAGAAGAACAAGGAATACGTCCAGGCCGCGCGCCTGATCGGTCTCGGCAAGACCGCGATCATGTTCAAACATGTACTGCCAAATGTGCTCTCGCCGGTGCTGGTGATCGGCACGATCAATCTCGCGCTCGCCGTCATCACCGAGGCGACGCTGTCCTTCCTCGGCGTTGGTCTTCCGCCGACCGAGCCATCCCTCGGCACGATGATCCAGATCGGCAACAAGTATCTGTTCTCCGGCTCATGGTGGATGGTCGCTTTTCCAGGCATCACGCTCGCGGTGCTCGTGCTCGCCGTGAATCTGCTCGGCGACTGGCTGCGCGACGCCCTCAACCCGAAGCTCCGATAATGCCCGACGCGCCCGTACTCTCCGTTCGCAACCTGCGCGTCGAGTTCCCGACGCGGCGCGGTACGCTCGTCGCCGTCGATGACGTGTCGTTCGACATCGCGCCGGGAGAGGTTCTCGGCATCGTCGGCGAATCGGGCGCGGGCAAATCCCTAACCGGCGCCGCAATCATAGGCCTGCTCGAACCACCTGGACGGATCGCTGGAGGAGAGGTTCTCCTTCGCGGCCAGCGCATCGACAATCTTCCGCGCGAGCTGATGCGGCCGATCCGCGGCAAGCGCATCGGCATGGTCTTCCAGGATCCGCTGACCAGCCTCAATCCGCTCTACCGCGTCGGCGAGCAGATCATCGAGACGATTCGCACGCATCTCCCGTTGAGCGAGAGCGCCGCCCGCGCCCGCGCCATCGAACTGCTGACCGAAGTCGGCATCCAGGGAGCGGATCAGCGCATCGATTCCTATCCGCACGAGTTCTCGGGCGGAATGCGCCAGCGCGTCGTCCTCGCCCTCGCGCTCTGCGCCGAGCCCGAGCTGATCATCGCCGACGAGCCGACGACCGCACTCGACGTCTCGATCCAGGCGCAGATCATCCAGCTTCTTCAGCGCCTCTGCCGCGACCGCGGCACCGCCGTGATGCTGATCACGCATGACATGGGTGTGATCGCCGAAACCGCCCACCGCGTCGCCGTCATGTACGCCGGCCGCGTCGCTGAGATTGGGCCCGTTCGCGAGGTCGTGAAGTCGGCGCACCACCCCTACACGCGCGGCCTGATGGGTGCGATCCCCTCACTCGAAGGCACCGGTGATCGCCTCACGCAAATCCCCGGATCGATGCCGCGACTCTCGGCAATTCCCAAAGGCTGCGCCTTCAATCCGCGTTGTCCGCAGGTATTCGACCGCTGCCGCATCGAACGGCCCGATCCCATTCACGTCGACAACTCGGATGTCGCCTGCTGGCTCGCCGCGCCCCAGGCGGCAGAGGCTCAGAGATGAGCGCCCCCCCTTTCGTCGACGTCAAAGGGCTGTCGCGCGTCTTCGACGTCTCGAAGCCGTGGCTCAACCGCGTTATCGAAGGCGAGGAGCGCAAGCTGCTCCGCGCCGTTACCGATGTCTCGTTTAGCATCGGCAAGCGCGAAACCGTGGCGCTCGTCGGCGAATCCGGCTCAGGCAAATCGACGGTCGCGAAAATGGTCGTCGGGTTGCTCCAGCCGTCCGCCGGCAGCGTCACGATCGATGGCGTCGACATGTGGTCCATCGCGGACGCCGAGAAACGCCAGGCGCTGCGCCGCCGCATCCAGATGATTTTCCAGGATCCCTACGCGAGTCTCAACCCGCGCTGGCGCGTTGGCGCGATCATCGCCGACCCGATCCGCGCCTTCGGCCTCGCCAAGGACCGCGCCGAGATCGATCATCAAGTCGGCGAACTCCTGCGCCTCGTCGGCCTCGATCCCGCCGATGGCGCCAAGTACCCGCACGAATTCTCCGGTGGCCAGCGCCAGCGCATCTGCATCGCGCGCGCGCTGTCGTCAAACCCCGAGTTCCTCGTCGCCGACGAACCGACCAGCGCGCTCGACGTATCGGTGCAGGCGCAGATCCTCAACTTGATGCGCGATCTGCAGGAGCGCCTCGGCCTCACCTATCTCTTCATCAGCCACAATCTCGCGGTCGTCCGACACATGGCGACCCGCATCGGCGTCATGTACCTCGGCCGAGTCGTCGAGATCGCGCCGACCGCCGAGCTGTTTGCAGCACCGCGCCATCCCTATGCACGAATGCTGCTCGACGCCGTGCCCGACCTCGCGATGAGCGGCCGTGCCCGCAAAATGGTCGAAGGCGAAATCCCGAACCCCATCGCGCCGCCGCCCGGCTGCGCCTTCAATCCCCGCTGCCCGGCCGTCATGGACCGCTGTCGGCGCGAGGTGCCGGTTGCAGAGGCGCTCCCATCCATGCCAGCGCACGCTGTCGCCTGCCATGCCGTTGCCGAAGGCAGGATCTAGACCCATCCGGCTTGCCGAACGGCACCGCGCCGCTATGGTTGTCGCCACAAACGCTGGCCGAGATGCCGGCCGCAAGGAGCTGATGGATGGCTGAGAAGATCCCCTATCTGGGACGCCTCGAAGACGAGCGGTTGGCGACCGGTCGAGGCCGCTATGTGGCCGATCTCCGGATGCCGCGCCTTGCGCACGCCTACACCGTCCGCTCGGTCTATGCTCACGCCAAAATCAACAGCATCGACACGGCCGCCGCCCGCGCCGCGCCGGGCGTGCTTGCGGTCCTGACCGCCGCCGACCTCGCCGCCGACGGCATCGGCAATCTCCCGTGCGGCGTCCAGCTTCCGAAGTCCGACGGCGAGAAGGCGCACCAGGCCAGCCGGCCGGTCCTCGCTGGCGATCGCGTCCGCTACGTCGGCGACTGCGTCGTGCTCGTCGTCGCCGAAACCGTGGAGCAGGCAGAGG
>LNEA01000743.1 GCA_001464855.1 Rhizobiales bacterium Ga0077530 | reverse complement strand
CCGACCGTCATGCGTGGGTTGAGCGAGGCGAACGGATCCTGAAAGATGATCTGCATGTCGCGGGCGACGGCACGAAGCTCGTTCTTGCCCATCGCCGCGACATCCCTGCCTTCGAACCACACCTCGCCCGAGGTCGGTTCGATCAGGCGCAGGATGCAGCGTCCGGTCGTGGATTTGCCGCAACCGGATTCGCCGACCAGGCCCAGCGTCTCGCCCTTCTCGATGTGGAAGCTGACGCCATCGACGGCGTGCACACGGTCGATCACCCGCGAGAACACGCCGCCGTGGATCGGGAACTGTTTGACGAGCTTGTTCACGGTCAGCAGCGGCTCGGCCATCGGCGGTGCGACTCCTTCGGTGTTCATGCGGGCGCGGCTGCTGCGGCAACGCGGGCTTGGTCATAAAGAATGCACGCAACCTTGTGCCCGGGCTCCACCTCGCGCAGCGGCGGCACTTCCTTGAGGCAGTCGTCGGTCGCGAAGCGGCAGCGCGCGGCGAAGCGGCAGCCGGGGGGCGGGCGTAGCAGGCTCGGCACGGTGCCGGCGATCGCTTCGAGGCGGACCTTGTGTATCGCCGCCGTGTCGATGCGCGGAATCGAGCGGATGAGGCCCTGCGTGTAGGGATGACTGGGATTGGCGAAAAGCTGCTCGACGCTGGCTTCTTCCACCACCTTGCCCGCATACATGACGATGACGCGCTGCGCCGTTTCGGCGACCACGCCCATCGCGTGCGTGATCAGCATGATCGCCATGCCAAACTGCGATTTCATCTCCTGAAGCAGTTCCAGGATCTGCGCCTGGATCGTCACGTCGAGCGCGGTCGTCGGCTCGTCGGCGATCAACAGCTTTGGATTGCACGACAACGCCATGGCGATCATTACGCGCTGGCGCATGCCGCCGGAGAACTGGTGTGGGTAGTCGTTGACGCGTCGCTCGGGATTGGGAATGCGCACGAGGCGCAGCATCTCGATGGTTCGATCGATGGCGGCTTTGCGGCCAACGCCCTCATGTCGTCGAACGACCTCCGCGATCTGCTCGCCGACGGTATAGACGGGATTGAGGGACGTCATCGGCTCCTGGAAAATGATCGCGATCTCTTTGGATCGGATCTTGTCCATTTCTGGAATTGGCAGCGGGATCAGGTCGCGGCCCTGCCACAGGATCTGGCCATTGACGAAGCGGCCCGGCGGCATGGCAATGAGCTTGAGCACGGAGAGTGCGGTTACCGTCTTGCCGCACCCGGATTCACCAACGACGCAAAGGGTCTCGCCCCGGGAGATCGATAGGCTGACGCCGTCGACGGCGCGCACCATGCCGTCGTCGGTCGAGAAGTGAGTCTCGAGGCCTTTGATTTCGAGCAAGGGCCCGTTCATGCCGTCTCCTCGAGGCGTGGGAATTGCGCGCGAATGGTAGATCGCGCGCATTGCGAGGCAGCATTGGGTCGGTTGTTTGCTGTCACATCGACCTCATAGGACCCGGCGCGGGTCGAGCGCATCGCGCAGTCCGTCGCCGATGAAATTGATGGTCAGCACGGCGAGGAAAATGGCGGCGCCGGGGAACAGGGCCCAATGCGGTGCGAAGTCGAGGTTGTCTTTGGCGTCGAACAGCAGGCGGCCCCAGGTCGGGATATCCGGCGGGAAACCGAGGCCGAGGAACGACAGCGTTGATTCGGCGATGATGGCGGCGGCAACGTCGATGGTGGCGGCGACGATGACCGGGCCAAGGGCATTTGGCAGGATGTGGCGCAGGACCTGGCGGAATTTGGAGGCGCCGAGCGCGCGTGCGGCCTCGACGAATTCCTTTTCGCGCAGCGACAGGAACTGTGCGCGGACGAGGCGCGCGACGGGCATCCAGCGTAAGCCGCCAATCACGATCACGATCAGAATGAACGTGCCGCCTTCGGGGCCGAACGCGGCCTTCAGCGTGTCGCGGAAAAGGTAGATGATCAGCAGCAGCAGCGGCAGGGCCGGCAACGACAGAAAGAGATCGGTCAGCCACATCAGCGCTGAGCCGACCCACCCGCGCGACATACCGGCGACCGCGCCGACGATGGTGCCGACGAAGATCGCGACAAACATGGCGGCGAGTCCCACGGCGAGCGAGATGCGACCGCCATAGAGCATGCGCGCGAGCAGATCCTGGCCGAGATCGTCGGTGCCGAAAGGATGTTTCCACGACGGGCCTTCCAGCGTCGCGGCGAAGTCGATCTGGTTGATCGGGATGCGCCAGATCAGGGGCCCGATCAGGATCGCCAGGATCATCACGCAGAGTACGACCCCGCTGGCGACGGCAAGCCGATGGCGCTTGAAGCGTCGCCACGATTCGCGACCCGGCGAGTACGTCGGGCGCGCGGGCACCGTAACCGAGGCGGGCACAGGTGCGGGCGCACCGGCCTCAGCGGAACGTGATGCGAGGGTCGAGCCAGCCATAGAGGATATCAGCAATCAGGTTGAAGAGGACGACGAGGCAGGCGAACACGAAGGTCACCGCCATGATGACCGGCGTGTCGTTAGCGAGGATTGACGTGATGAGCAGCGAACCGATGCCCGGGATGCGGAAGATTTGTTCGGTCACGATGGCGCCGCCGAAGATCGCCGGCATCTGGAGCGCGACGAGCGTGACGACGGGGATGAGCGCGTTACGCACGACATGCTTGACGACGACGACACGCTCGCCGAGGCCCTTCGCGCGCGCCGTCGTCACATAGTCGAGGCGAATGACGTCGAGCACCGCGGAGCGCACGTAGCGCACCAGCGATGCGCCCTGGAACAGTCCCAGCACGGCGATCGGCATGATCGCTTGGCGCACATGCTCCCAGTACCATCGCCAACCGGTGGCTCTTATGTCGGCCTGATAGACGAACGGCAGCCAGTCGAGCCAGATGCTGAACGTGAGGATGAACAGCAGGCCGGTGAAAAAGGTTGGTAGCGAAAAGCCGACGAACGCGAGCGTGTTGGCGATCTGGTCGAACAGCGAATACGGTCGCGTGGCGGCGATGACGCCGACTGGAATTGCGATGAGCAGCGCCAGGATTTGCGACGTACCGATCACGAACAGCGTGACGCCGAGGCGCTGCAGAATGAGGTCGTCGACATTGATACGGCTGACGAAGGAGTAACCCCAGTCGCCCTGAGCCATGGCTGTGATCCAGCGGACATAGCGGACCGCCACAGGATCATCGAGGCCGAACTTGGCACGCAGTGCCACCCGGACTTCAGGGGGCACTGCGGGGTTGGTTGCGAGTTCCTCGAAGGGATCTCCCGGCGCCAGAGCGAGCACCGTGAACAGTACAATGCTGATGCCGAGCAGGCTCGGAATGGCGATCAGAAGGCGCCGCAGTATGTAATAGCCCATCTATGCTCGCGTCCGCTCTCGTCTCCGAGCCCTCGCCGAATCTGGTCGCCTCATGCCTCCCTGTACCACCGGGCGATTGCCCAGGTGTCGCTGTCCCAGCCGCTGATGTCTGCCCGGAGCGTCTTCGACCGGGAGTGGGCGCGGGGTCGATAAACAACGGGAATGATCACCCCGACCTCTGGGCCCACGACGATTTCATTCATCCGAATGAAGTTTGCAGCGCGCTTGACGGGATCGAGCTCGCCGAGAGCGGCTGTGTACAGCTTGTCGACTTCTTCGTTCCGGAAGCGCGAGCAATTGCGGCCCTGCCACTTATTCTCCTTCGTCGCCACTTCCCAGGACACGTACTGATTCATGAAGCGCTCAGGATCGGGCTGCGACATGGTCGTCGTGTACATCTGCATGTCGGCATAGAACTTCGGATAGGTATCCGGGTTCGCCACATCCGATGAGAAGAAGACCGAGGCGACGACCGATTTCAGCTCGATGTCGATGCCGGCCTGTTGGGCGGCCTGCTTCACGATCGCCTGGTTTTTTTGGCGCGGCGCGTTGATCGACGTCTGATAGACGAACTTGAGTTTGACACCGCCCTTCTCGCGGATGCCGTCCGCACCCTTCTTCCAGCCGGCCTTATCGAGAATGTCGTTCGCCTTGGCGACGTTGAACTCGAACTTGGTGTTTTTGGAGCGGAAGCGTTCCGGGTTGTTGAGGAAGTTCGCGGTCGCGACCCCGGTTCGCCCGTAAATGTGCTCCTCGACGGACTTGCGATCCACCAGCAGCATCATGGCTTGGCGCACTGCCGCGTCAGAGAGTGAAGGATGCTTGGTCTTGATGCTGGAGCGCTCGCCGTCGACTTCGACCGATGGGTCGGTCGTGTTGAGCTGGATGAACTCGATGTTGCCGCCCGGTACGACGTGAACCTGACCCTTGCCGCCCGTCTCGAGGCGCTTGAGGATCGCATCTTCGACCTGCATGTTCCATGCGTAGTCGTACTCGCCCGTCTGGAGCACGGCGCGCGCAGCAGATACGGCGTCACCGCCGCCCTTGACCTCAAGCGTGTCGAAGTGCGGCTGGTTGGGAACGTGATAGTCCATGTTGATTTCGGCGCGGATCAAGTCACCCGGCTTGAAATCGACGAACTTGTACGGGCCTGTGCCGACCGGCTTCAGATTGGTCGGCGCATCGCGCGATTTCGCGCCCATGAAGTCGGCGAACAAATGCTTCGGAATGATCTGGCCCGCGACGCCGACAAATGCATCTGCCCAGAACGGCGTAGCCTTCGAAAAGATGATCTTGACGGTGAAGTCATCGATCTTCTCGACCTTGATATCCTTGAAGCTGCCCGACGTGACGGTCGCGGTTGCCGGATCTGCCGAGAACTGCCAGGTGAAAACGACGTCGTCGGCAGTAAACGGCTTGCCGTCGTGCCACTTGACGCCCTGCTTCAGCTTCCAGGTTACGGATTTGCCGTCTGCCGCCAAGCCGCCGTTTTCGCGCGAGGGGATTTCGGCCGCGAGCTGGGGAAAGAGGTTGCCATCGGCGTCCCATCCGGCGAGCGGTTCGTAGAAGATGCGCGAACCGTCCTGATCCTTGGTGCCGACCGCGAAATGTGGATTGAGCAGTGTCGGACCCTGCCAGTAGAGGATCCGCAATGCTCCGCCGCCGCCGCGCTTCGTCGGCTTGTAGTCGAACTTGGTCTGGGCCTGGGCGACGCCGCAGAAGTTGAGCATCTGGCTAGCTATCGGCGCCGTTAGCCCCAGCATCAGCATACGATTGACGAAGGAACGGCGCGTGAGCTTGCCATCCTTGACCTTGCCAATCAGCGACCGAAGTTCATGTTCGTTCATGTGACCTCTCTTGGATTCTCAACGCACGCTCCATTGACCGACCACTCGTCACGGGAACCGCAATGATTGCCGACTGGCGGGCATCAAACCAGCACGGCACGGCGCGGTCAATGAGCGTCGATGGATAAGCTTGCTGGGGATTGCACTTTTACTTCGCTAGAATTGCCGAAAGTTCC
>LNEA01000742.1 GCA_001464855.1 Rhizobiales bacterium Ga0077530 | reverse complement strand
GCGCGAGTTCTTCGACGCGGCTTTCGATCACGTCAGCGATCTTCGACAGGATGCGGCCGCGATCGCGCGGCGCGACGCGGCTCCACGCCGGAAGTGCCGCCTGAGCGGCCTTGACAGCGGTGTCGACATCCTGGGCACCGCCGCGCGGCACCGAGGCGATCGGCTTGCGGTTGCCGGGATTCAGAACGGTGATCGCCTCACGGGCGCTGCCGTCGGTCCATGCGCCATCGATCAGCATCTGTTCGTGGCGGCTGGTCTTCGCGGTGCTCTGGGTGCTGGTTGCAACTGCCATAGCGAGATCCTCCATGTGGTGTGGTGTCAGCCGAGCCGTCGGGCTTCGGATGGCAGCAGATGCGGCACGCCGTTCTTGATCGGGTAGGCGAGGCGGGCCGCGCGACTGATGAGTTCCTGGTTCTTTTCGTCGTAGTCGAGCGAAGTCTTGGTCACGGGGCAGACGAGCAGCTCGAGAAACCGAGGCGCCGCGCGCTCGGGATCGGGTGCGGTCGTCGGCGCCGGTTTCTCAGGCTGCTCGCTCATCACAAGTCTCCTGTTTGAGTCCGACGCTACTGCAGGCGCGGGCCGGGTTTGGTGGCACCGCCTGCAAGGTCGATCTCGGCGAGTGCGATCAGCATCCTCGCGCGCTCCGCGACCGTCATCGTCTCCAGCAGCGCCTGTTTTTCAGATGGTGCGAAGGGGCCGGCAATCGCAAGTCCGTTCACCAGTTCCTCGTTGTCGGATTTTTCGATCGCAGCCCAGTCGGCGCCCAGGTTGCGAGCACTGAGAAAGCGCCGCAGCACAGCCAGCAAAGGCGCACGTGCGACACCGTCATCGCCGGTCGTCGCGACGAGATCCTGCCCGAACCTGTCGCAGGAAATTTCCAGTGACCGATACGGCGCGTCGGTCTTGACCTCGCCGACGACATCGAACCGGCAGATGCCGTAGAGCGTAATCAGGACGCGCCCGTCGGGCTGTTCCTGGTGTGCGATCAGCCGGGCTGCGGTGCCGATCGTCTGCAGGGGGGCCGAGCGCTCGGAGGGTGACCCCGTCGTCCCGCCGTCACCGGTCGGTTGAATGATGCCGATGAGGCGGTCGCCGCGGAGTGTATCGTCGACCATCGCAAGATAGCGCGGCTCGAATACCTGAAGAGGCAGCGTCGTGCGGGGCATGACAATGGCCCCGCGTAGCGGGAATATGGCGATCCGTGCCGGCAGGTCCGACGGCGAGCGGTATCGTTCGAGCGATTTCACCGAGCTTTCACTCCAGGTTCGGCGTGCCCTCCTCTCAGGAGAACATCAGCGATGAGAGGCGGCGGCGACCGTCGAGCGTCGCTGGGTCCTTTGGCCCCCAGGCCTCGAACAGTTCGACGAGCTGCTTTCGCGCGGCTTCGTCGTTCCACTTGCGGTCACGCCGGAAACTCTCGAGCAGGTGGCCGACGGCCTCCTCCTTCTCGTCGCTTGCGGCGAGCGCCGTCGCGAGATCGATGCGCGACTGATGATCCTTGGGATTGGCTTCGACTTTTGCCTTCAATTCGTCGAGGTCGCCGGCGCTCTCGCCGCGCTTTGCAAGTGCCAGAGCGGCGCGCACGCTGGCGAGCGGCGCCGCGTCGCGCTTGTCCGGCGGCGCCAAGGCGAGCGTCTGCTCGGCGCGCTCGAGATCGCCGGTCTTGAGATAGCAGCGCGCGAGACCGGCCAGCGCCTTGACGTTGTCGGCTTCCTCCTGGAGCACGCTCGCGAAGATCTCCGCCGCGGTCTGCAGGTCGCCCTCTTCGAACGCCTTGTCGCCTTCCGCGATCGCGACTTCGAGGTCGGCCGCATCGCCGTCGCCAACCAAGCGCTCGATGAAGGCCTTGATGGCGCTCTCGGGCTGCGCGCCGGCAAAGCCATCGACAGGGCGGCCATCGACGAACGCGTAGATCGTCGGGATCGACTGCACGCGAAGCTGCTGAGCGAGCGACGGATGCTCGTCGGTGTTGATTTTGACCAGACGGACCTTGCCACCGGCGGCGCGCACGGCCTTTTCGAGCGCTGGGGTGAGCTGCTTACAGGGGCCACACCAGGGCGCCCAGAAATCGACGATGATCGGTGTCTGCTTCGACGCTTCGATCACATCCTTGCCGAAGCTGGCGGTCGTGCCGTCCTTGATGGCGTCGGCGGCAACACCGGCTGCGCCGGACGGATTCTGGCCGAATTCCATGACTGAACTCCTCAAGATCGGATGCGCTTTGAGCGCGCAATAGGCCGGTCAGCCAGCCGCGCCGGATCCGTCGAGGGCGATAACGAGGGGCTCGTGGCCGCAGGCACGCATGAACCGGATGAGGTCATCGCGCGCCACGCTCGTCGTGGCCGTATTGACCAGCGGGTGGCAGTTGATCCTTTCATACCCCATGAGGCGGCTATCCACCACTACGCTCACGCGCTTCTGATCGTCGTTAATGAGCGCCAGGGCGGTAACCGAACCAGCGGGTACGCCCAGCACCTCCATCAGCAACTCGGGTTTGCCGAAGCTAAGGCGCGCCGAGTCGATCAGCTTGTGCAGGGATTTGAGATCGACCGGCGTGTGGCTCTGTGCAACGACGAGGAACAGCCGCCCCTTGGCATCCTTGAGAAACAGGTTCTTGGTGTGGCCACCGGGGAGATCGCGCTCGAGCCGTTCGCTTTCCGCGACGGTGAAGACGGCCTCATGCTCGATGGTCTCGGTCGCGATACCGAGTTCCTTCAGGCGCGCCAACAATGTCTCCCGGGTCGCCGGCATCGCGCGTGCCCTAGCGCGGCAGGTCGGTGCGGCCCATGAGATACCGGTCGATCGAGGCGGCAGCCTGTCGGCCCTCCCGGATCGCCCAGACGACGAGGCTCTGTCCGCGCCGCATGTCGCCGGCCACAAAAATTTTGTCGCGGCCGCGCACGCGGTAGTCGCGCTCGTTGGCTTCGAGGCCCTTGAAGCGGCCGCGCGCGACGACGGGTAGGTCGAGTTCCTTCACGACGTCATTCTCGATCGGGCCCGAAAAGCCCATCGCCAGCAGGACGAGATCGGCGTCAAGCGTTCCTTCCGAGCCCGGCACGGGCTGCATTTTTCCATCGACGCGCGTGTAGTGCAGCTTCGAGATCTTGCCGCCCTCGCCCGAAAAACCGGTCGTTGAGATCGAGTACTCGACGCTTGCACCTTCGGCTTGGCTCGATGAGACGCGCAGCTTCAGCGGCCAGTGCGGCCAAGAGAGATCCTTGTTCTCCTTCTCCGGCGGCCGCGGCATGATTTCGAGCTGCGTCACTGACTTCGCTCCTTGGCGGAACGACGTGCCAATACAGTCGGAGCCCGTATCGCCGCCGCCGATGACGATGACGTGCTTGTCCTTCGCACTGATCTGATGCGTGCTCTTGTCGATCGCTTCGCCGGAGACGCGGCGGTTTTGCTGCGGCAGGAAATCCATCGCGAAATGAATGCCGTCGAGGTCGCGGCCCGGCGACTTGGCGAAGAAATCGAACGGCTGCTCGGAGCCGCCGGTCAGCAGCACGGCGTCATAGGTCTTTTTCAGCGAGGCGACGGTGACCTTCTTGCCGACGTGGACGCCGCAGTGGAACGTGACGCCCTCGGCCTCCATCTGCTTGACGCGGCGCTCGATCACCGTCTTCTCGAGCTTGAAGTCGGGGATGCCATAGCGCAGCAACCCGCCCGGATGAGCGTTCTTCTCATAGACGTGGACGTCGTGGCCGACACGAGCGAGCTGCTGTGCCGCAGCGAGGCCAGCCGGGCCGGAGCCGATGACGGCGACGCTCTTGCCCGTCTTGCGTTCGGCCGGGAGCGGCGCCCACTGGTTGCCGTTATCGGCAAAGGCACGCTCGGCGATCGAATACTCGATCGTCTTGATGGTGACCGGGATGTCTTCGATGTTGAGCGTGCAGGACGCTTCGCACGGGGCCGGGCAGACGCGACCCGTGACCTCGGGAAAGTTATTGGTCGAATGGAGATTGCGCGCGGCGCTATCCCACTGCCCCTGATAGACGAGGTCGTTCCAGTCGGGGATCTGGTTGTTGACCGGGCACCCGTTGTGACAATAGGGGATGCCGCAGTCCATGCAGCGCGCGGCCTGCGTCTTGACGTCCTTCTCCGGCAGCGGCTCGACGAATTCGCGATAGTGCTTGAGCCGCTCCTCGACCGGGCGATATCCGCGATCGGCGCGGTCGATTTCCATGAAGCCGGTGATCTTGCCCATTGTCTGCTCTCGTCACTGTCGCGGAGGTCGTGGCGCCGATTGCGGCTTCTGGCCGTGATCGGCTGCTGAGAAAGGCCCGCCTTGCGGCGGGACCGGCGAAAGCTATTCCGCCGGTTTCGCCTTGGCTTTGCCGTTGCCTTTCGGTTTCGGTTTGGCCTTGGATACGCCGATCTCGAGGACGTCGAGTCCGGTGACGTCGGCTTCCTGGTGCTTCTCCATTTCCTTGAGCGCCCGGCGGTACTCGACCGGCATCACCTTGCGGAACTTGGTGCTCCAAGTCGGCCAGTCGGCGAGGATGGTCTTGGCCTTGGCCGAGTTGGTGTAGTGCGCGTGCCGCGTGATCAGCGCGTGCAGGCGCTCGGCGTCCTGGCTCGACATGTTCGACATCACGTCGACGAGCCCGTGACTGGCGAGATCGCCGCTCTGGTTGGTGAGGCGGCTCATGACTTCCTCTTCCGCGGCGACCGGCTCGAGATCGACCATCGAGAGATTGCAGCGGGATTCGAAGTCGCCGGCTTCGTCGAGCACGTAGGCGACGCCGCCCGACATGCCGGCCGCGAAGTTGCGCCCCGTCGGGCCGAGCACGACAACGACACCGCCGGTCATGTATTCGCAGCCGTGATCGCCAGTGCCTTCGACGACCGCATAGGCACCGGAGTTGCGCACGGCGAAGCGCTCACCCGCGATGCCACGGAAGTAGCACTCGCCGCCGATGGCGCCATACAGAACCGTGTTGCCGACGATCATGCTCTCTTCCGGCACGATCCCGGATTTGGGATCGGGCCGCACGATGATCTTGCCGCCGGAGAGACCCTTGCCGACGTAGTCGTTGGCCTCGCCCGTCAGATCCAGCGTGACGCCCCGCGCAACCCAGGCACCGAAGCTCTGGCCCGCGATGCCCTTTAACGAGAACCAGACGCTGTCCTCGGCGAGACCGGCGTGACCGTGGGCGCGGGCAATCTCGCCCGAGACCATGGCGCCGGCCGCGCGATCGCGGCTCGCGATCGAGAATTCGGCCTTCACCGGTTTCTTTCCAGTGATCGCTGGCTCGGCGGCTTGGATGAATTTGCGATCGAGCACATTGTCGAGGCCGTGATCCTGGCGCTCGCAATTGTAGATCGCGACGGCCTTCGGCACGTCCGGCTTGTGGAACAGCTTCTCGAAATCGAGGCCGCGCGCCTTCCAGTGGCCGATCGCCTTCTCCTTGTCGAGGCAGTCGGACTGGCCGACCATCTCGTTCACGGTGCGGAAGCCGAGCTCGGCCATGATCTCGCGCACTTCCTCGGCGACGAAGAAGAAGAAGTTCACGACGTGCTCAGGTTGTCCCTTGAAGCGCGCGCGAAGCACGGGATCCTGAGTCGCTACGCCGACCGGGCAGGTGTTGAGGTGGCACTTGCGCATCATGATGCAGCCGGCCGCGATCAGCGGCGCGGTCGCGAAGCCAAATTCGTCAGCGCCAAGCAGCGCCCCGATGACGACGTCGCGACCCGTGCGCAGGCCACCGTCGACCTGCACCGCGATGCGGCCGCGCAGGCGGTTCATCACGAGGGTCTGATGGGTCTCCGCGAGGCCGATCTCCCACGGGCTGCCGGCGTGCTTGATCGACGTCAGCGGCGATGCGCCCGTGCCGCCCTCGAAGCCTGAGATCGTGACGTGATCGGCGCGCGCCTTGGCGACACCGGCCGCGACCGTGCCGACCCCGACTTCGGAGACGAGCTTCACCGACACGTCGGCCCGCGGGTTGACGTTTTTCAGGTCGTAGATGAGCTGCGCCAGATCCTCGATCGAGTAGATGTCGTGATGTGGCGGCGGCGAAATCAGGCCGACACCCGGTGTCGAGTGGCGAACCTTGGCGATGACCTGATCGACCTTGTGGCCGGGAAGCTGGCCGCCTTCGCCGGGCTTTGCCCCCTGCGCCATCTTGATCTGCATCAGATCGGAGTTGATCAGATACTCGGTCGTGACGCCGAAACGGCCTGAGGCAACCTGCTTGATCGCCGAACGCATGCTGTCGCCGTTCGGCAGTGGCACGTAGCGATCGGCTTCCTCGCCGCCTTCGCCGGTGTTCGACTTGCCGCCGATGCGGTTCATGGCGATCGCGAGCGTGGTGTGCGCCTCGCGGCTGATCGAGCCGAAGCTCATGGCGCCGGTGGCGAACCGCTTGACGATCTCCGCCGCCGGCTCGACCTCTTCGATCGCCACCGGCTTGCGCTTCATCTCCTGCGCCGACTTGATCCGGAACAGCCCGCGCATCGTCATGAGCTGCTCGGATTGGTCGTTGATCTGCGCGGAAAAATCCCGCCACTTCTGCGGCAGTTTGCCGGCCTTGGCGTCGTCATTCGACGTCATGCGGACGGCGTGCTGGAGATCGGCGACGACACTCGGCCGCCACGAATGCGCTTCGCCGCGTGTGCGGTAGGCGTACTCGCCGCCGATCTCGAGCATGCCATCGAGATACGGCACGTTCCCGAACGCCTGGCGATGCCGCTCGGCGGTCTCGCGCGCGATCTGGCCGAGACCGACACCCTCGATCTGCGTGTGCGTGCCGGTGAAGAATTTGCGCACGAAGCTGGTCTTGAGGCCGACGGCATCGAAGATCTGAGCGCCGCAATAGGACTGGTAGGTCGAGATGCCCATCTTGGACATGACCTTGAGCAGCGCCTTGTCGATCGCCTTGATGTAGCGCTTGTGCGCTTCCTTGACGTCGATGTCGACGCCGAGCTCGGGGATGAGCTGCTCGACCGTCTCGAAGGCGAGATAAGGATTGATCGCCTCGGCGCCATAGCCGGCGAGCGTCGCGAACTGATGGACCTCGTTGGCCTCACCCGTCTCGACGACGAGACCGACGGAGGTTCTCAGACCCTGGCGGATCAGATGGTGGTGCACGGCCGACGTCGCGAGAAGTGATGGGATCGGAATGCGGTCTGGTCCGGTCGCGCG
>LNEA01000741.1 GCA_001464855.1 Rhizobiales bacterium Ga0077530 | reverse complement strand
CCCATGTCGCGCGTGCGGACATCGGTGTCCTTGAGCAGCTTCTCGATCGCCGTGACGATCGCATCCGCCGCATCCTTGTGGCCGAGGTGCTCGAGCATCATCGCGCCCGACCAGATCTGGCCGATGGGGTTGGAGATGCCCTGGCCCGCGATGTCGGGCGCCGAGCCGTGCACCGGCTCGAACATCGAGGGGTAGTCCTTCTCGGGGTTGATGTTGCCACCGGGTGCGATGGCGATCGTGCCCGTCGTCGCGGGGCCGAGATCGGACAGAATATCGCCGAACAGGTTCGAGCCGACGATGACATCGAACCACTGCGGGTTGCGCACGAGGTGCGCCGTCAGAATGTCGATGTGATACTGGTCGGTCTTGGCCTTCGGATATTCCTTGCCGATGGCGGCGAAGCGCTCGTCCCAGTAGGGCATGGAGATCGAGATACCATTGGATTTGGTGGCACTCGTCACATGGTTGCGCGGGCGCGTCGCCGCGAGTTCGAACGCATAGCGCATCACGCGATCGCAGCCGCGCTTCGTGAAGATCGCCTGCTGGACCGCCATCTCGTAGTCGCTGCCCTCGTACATCCGCCCGCCGACCGACGAATACTCGCCTTCATTGTTCTCGCGGACGATGAAGTAGTCGATGTCGCCGGGCTTGCGATCAGCCAGCGGCCCTTTGAGGCCCTCGAACAGGCGCACGGGGCGGAGGTTGATGTATTGCTGGAACTCGCGCCGGATCGGGATGAGTAGGCCCCACAGCGAGACGTGATCGGGGACGCCGGGAAAGCCGACCGCGCCGAGGTAGATCGCGTCATGATTGCGGATCTGGTCGAGGCCGTCCTCCGGCATCATGCGGCCAGTCTTCTTGAACACCTCACAGGACCAGTCGAAGTTGTCCCACTCGAAAGCGATATCGAACTTGCGCGCTACCGCCTCAAGGACCTTGATCCCTTCGGGGACCACTTCATTGCCGATGCCATCGCCCGGAATGACGGCGATCTTGTACGCGTTGGGTTTCTTGCCGGCTTTGGCCATCGTGCGATCACTCCCCATATAAGCTTGGACCGCGGGTACGGCGTTAACCAGCCGGCGGTCCGTTTGATTGAATTCAGTGCCTGTCCATGCCACGCGCGGCCCGAGCGGTCCAGGCGCATGGCAGGCGGCGCACCAAATGCCTGCCATGCCGAAGATGACAAGCGGGCGCCCAAGCGATACGACAAGCCCGTGGCGGCCGCAGCGGCCGCCCCCGTGAAAGCCTCGACCCCATGAAGTTCCTCGACCAAGCCAAGATCTACGTCAGCTCCGGCAGCGGCGGCGCCGGTTGCATCAGCTTCCGGCGCGAGAAATTCATCGAATTCGGCGGTCCCGATGGCGGCGACGGCGGCAAGGGCGGCGACGTCTGGGCAATCTGCGTCGACAATCTCAACACGCTGATCGACTTCCGCTA
>LNEA01000740.1 GCA_001464855.1 Rhizobiales bacterium Ga0077530 | reverse complement strand
CCGGCCAAGAAAAAATCGGATCGCACATTCGCCGGCGTACCGATCGACAAGGCAACGGAATACGCAGCCGAAGATGCCGACGTGACGCTGCGACTTTGGCTGGCGCTGAAGCCGCGCCTCGCCGCCGAACGCATGACCACCGTCTATGAGACGCTGGAGCGGCCACTGTTGCCGGTGCTTGCCGACATGGAACGCGCGGGCATCAAGGTCGACCGCGACATCCTCTCGCGGCTATCGTCAAGCTTCGCGCAGGGCATCGCGCGTCTCGAAGAATCTCGGCAGTCCGCGCCAGCTCGGCGAACTGCTGTTCGATCAGTTGAAACTTCCCGGCGGCAAGCGCACCAAGAACGGCCAATGGGAAACGCGTGCCGGTTTGCTCGACGATCTCGCTGCCAACGAGGAATTGCCCGAGGACGCACGCAAGCTCATCAACACGATGCTCGAATGGCGCCAGCTCTCGAAACTCAAGAGCACGTATACCGACGCGCTGCCGCTGCACGTCAACGCGCAGTCCGCCCGCATCCACACGAGCTACGCGCTCGCGGCGACGACGACAGGCCGTCTCGCGTCGACCGATCCGAATTTGCAAAATATTCCCGTGCGCACAAAGGAAGGCCGCGAGATCCGCACCGCCTTCATCGCCGAAAAGGGCGCGCAGCTCATCTCCGCCGACTACAGCCAAATCGAGCTGCGCGTGCTCGCGCACATGGCGGACATTCCGCAACTGAAGAAGGCATTCGCAGACGGCCTCGACATCCACGCGATGACGGCGTCCGAGACGCGGCGGCGCGCCAAGGCGATCAACTTCGGCATCATCTACGGTATCTCAGCGTTCGGGCTGGCCAACCAGCTCGGCATTTCGCGCCAGGAGGCGGGCGAGTACATCGCTACCTACTTCAAGCGATTCCCCGGCATCCGCGACTACATGGAAACGACGAAGAAATTCGCCCACGACCACGGCTATGTCGAGACCGTGTTCGGCCGGCGCGTGCACTATCCGGAGATCAACACCAAGAACCCGTCGATGCGCGGTTTCCTCGAACGCGCCGCAATCAACGCGCCGATCCAGGGCTCCGCTGCCGACATCATCCGCCGCGCCATGGTGCGGATGCCGTCAGCGCTCGAATCCGCCGGCCTCGCCCACACGACGATGCTGCTGCAGGTCCATGACGAATTGATCTTCGAAGCACGCGAAGCCGAAATCGCGACCGCGCTACCGCTCGTCCAGAAGGTCATGGAACAAGCGCCCGAGCCGATCGTGAAATTCTCGGTGCCGATCCACGTCGACGCCAAGGCCGCCTCTAACTGGGAAGCGGCGCATTGAATTCGCCCACACGCACTCAACAAAAAATGGAAACGACCCGATGCTCGAACGCTTGAAGACCGACATCCTGATCCTGGGCTCCGGCGGCGCCGGGCTGTTCGCGGCGCTGCATGCGTATCAGAAGGATCAGAACCTCGACATCATCGTCGCGACCAAGGGCCTCGTCGGCAAGTCCGGCTGCACGCGCATGGTGCAGGGTGGCTATAACGTGTCGCTGATCCCCGGCGACTCAGTCGAGCGCCACTTCATGGATACGATCGAGGGCGGCAAGTGGCTGCCGAACCAGGAACTCGCCTGGCGCCTCGTCGAGACCGCCGTCGAGCGCGTGCGCGAACTCGAAAACGAGGTCGGCTGCTTCTTCGATCGCAATTCGGATGGCTCACTTCACGGCAAGGCCTTTGCCGGCCAGACCTTCGACCGCACCGTGCACAAGGGCGATCTCACCGGCATCGAGATCATCAACCGGCTGATGGAACAGGTCTGGGCGCGGCCAATCCGGCGCCTCGAAGAGCATCGCGCGGTGGCGCTGATTCCGACCAAGGACGGCTCCGCGCTGTCAGGCGTGCTGATGATCGACGTGCGCACCGGCACGTTCCGCTTCGTCGAGGCAAAAGCCGTGCTGCTCGGCACCGGCGGCGGGCCGACGATGTACCTCTACCACACGCCCTCCGGCGACAAGAGCATGGACGGCATTTCGATGGCGATGCGCATCGGCCTTCCGGCGCGCGACATGGAGATGGTGCAGTTTCATCCGAC
>LNEA01000739.1 GCA_001464855.1 Rhizobiales bacterium Ga0077530 | reverse complement strand
CATGGGCCATGATGGCGATGACCAAACCGGGAAAGCCGGCGCCGCTACCGATGTCGAGCCACTTGCCTGACTTGGGGGCGAGGGCCAGAAGCTGCGCACTATCGGCGATGTGGCGGTGCCAGACATCGGGCAGGGTAGCCCCGGCGACGAGATTGATCCGTGGCTGCCATTGCTCGAGCAGGGCCACGTAGGCCAAAAGTTTATCAAGTGTTTCACGTGAAACATTGAACGTGGCTGCGAAGTCCTCGGCGCCCGATATGTGCGGAATCGAAGGAACCGCTGTGGGCGTGCGGCTCATCCGGCCCGCCGCCGGCTGGGCCTGCGGACGTGAGCCAACAGAAGCAGCAGCGCCGACGGCGTCATGCCGTCGAGCCGGCCGGCGTGAGCGAGTGTCGCGGGGCGGGCATGGCTCAATTTCTGGACCAGTTCGTTGGAAAGCCCGCTGATACTCGCATAGTCGAAGTCTGCGGGGATCGTGCGGCCCTCTTCGCGCTGGAGGACAGCGACGTCGGCATCTTGCCGAGTGACGTAGGAGGCGTATCGTGCATCGACTTCGAGCTGGCGGGCGATCCCGGGGGCGAGGGTGCCGAGTTCGGGCCAGATCGCACGAAGACGGGCGAGATCGACGCCGGGAAATGCCAACAGATCGAACGCCGAGCGGCGCTTGCCGTCGCGGTTGATTTCCAGACCATGGGCGGCGGCTTGGTTGGGGCTGAGGCTCAAGGCGTCGAGAGCGGCGCGTCCGGCTTCCAGTGCCGCCCGGCGGTGTTCGAAGGCGGCGCGGCGCTCCGGCCCGACGCAGCCAAGTCCGATCGCGCGCGGCGTCAGGCGCTGGTCGGCGTTGTCCACACGCAGGCGCAGGCGGAACTCGGCGCGCGAGGTGAACATCCGGTACGGTTCGGAAACGCCGCGGGTGACCAGGTCATCGACCATCACGCCGAGGTAGGCATCGGTGCGGGAGATGGTGACGCCGTCACCTCCGCCGGCGGTAAGGGCCGCATTGATGCCGGCCAGCAAACCCTGGGCGGCGGCCTCCTCGTAGCCGGTGGTGCCATTGATCTGGCCGGCGAGGTAAAGGCCCGGCAGTCGCTTGACCGCCAGCGTCGGCCACAGCTCGCGGGGGTCGACGTAGTCGTACTCAATGGCGTAGCCTGGCCGCCGGATCTCGACGCGCTCCAGGCCAGGGATGGTGCGCAGGAACGCCTCCTGGATTTCGGCTGGTAGGGAGGTCGAGACGCCATTCGGATAGACGGTGTCGTCGTCCAACCCCTCAGGCTCGAGAAAGATCTGATGTCCGGTGCGGTCAGCGAAGCGGACGACCTTGTCCTCGATCGACGGGCAATAGCGCGGACCAACACTCTGAATGGCGCCGGAATACATCGGCGCGCGGGCGAGATTGGCGCGGATGATGGCGTGCGTCCGCTCGGTCGTTGTGGTGA
This sequence comes from Rhizobiales bacterium Ga0077530, assembly GCA_001464855.1. Taxonomy (GTDB): domain Bacteria; phylum Pseudomonadota; class Alphaproteobacteria; order Rhizobiales; family Hyphomicrobiaceae. The sequence goes on along the minus strand of LNEA01000739.1, from coordinate 187 downwards.
CGCCACAAGCGATCTGCGGCCGCGTGATCCGCTCGGTCAGGAACGAGAACGGGACGGGTTCTTCGTCGCCGGCCTGCATATCGAGGCTTGCCCAGTCGATCGACGGCCCGGCGAGGCGCGCCGGTGTTCCGGTCTTGAGGCGGCCCATCTGGAGGCCCAGGGCAGCAAAGCGTTCGGCGAGTTTGAC
>LNEA01000738.1 GCA_001464855.1 Rhizobiales bacterium Ga0077530 | reverse complement strand
GTGCGGTCGCTTCCGACGATGACCATGTCGACTTCGCCGTGCTGCATGAGGTGGCCGCCCGCGTTGTCGACGATGACCGTGTGTGGCACGCCGTGACGACCAAGTTCCCACGCGGTGAGCGCCGCACCCTGATTGCGCGGGCGCGTCTCGTCGACCCAGATGTGGAGTGCGATGCCGGCGTCATGCGCCATGTAGATCGGCGCCGTCGCCGTGCCCCAATCGACCGTCGCAAGCCAGCCCGCGTTGCAATGCGTAAGGATACGCACCGGGACACCCGTTGGCTTCCGCGCGGCCGCCGCACGAATGAGTTCCAGCCCGTTCCGACCGATCGCCTGATTGATCGCGACGTCCTCATCCGCGATCCGCGACGCTTCGGCATAAGCGGCCGCCGGTCGTTCGCCCGACGCTAGTGGCCGCAACACGTTTGCCATCCGATCGAGTGCCCAGCGCAGGTTCACGGCGGTGGGGCGCGTCGCAAATAGTGTCGCGCGCGCCGTGTCGAGGTGATCGTCGCTCGGGTCGGTGCGCATCGCCAGCGCCAAACCGTACGCCGCCGTGACGCCGATCAGCGGCGCGCCGCGCACCTGCATGTGGCGGATCGCGTGCGCGGCCTCGTCGAGCGACGCCAGCCGCGCCATCGCGAAGGCGTGAGGAAACAGCGTCTGATCGATAATCTCGACCGACCAGCCGTCGGCGCCGAGCCAAATCGTTCGATAAGGTGTGCCGTCGACATTCATGTGCGATTCCCGAAAAGCGCTCGCGTTCCGCTATGGTAGCGCAACCGACAATCCAACGGAGACGGTCTCATGACACCCAAGCCTGTTTGTCTCGTCGTCGGCGCCGGTGATGCACTCGGCGGCTCGATCGCCAAGCGCTTCGCCCGCGAGGGGTTCTTCGTGTGCCTCGCGCGCCGCACCGCCGACAAACTAGCCGATCTCAAGGCTGCGATCGAGCAGGAGGGCGGCAGCGCCGTGGCCTTCGGTTGTGACGCGCGCCGCGAGGAACAGGTGGTGGCCCTCGTCGACAAGATCGAGCGCGAGCACGGCGCCATCGAGGTTCTCGTACACAACGTCGGCGGCAACGTGCGCGAATCCATTCTCGATATGACGGCCGAGAAGTTCTTCAAGACCTGGGAAATGGCCTGCATGGCCGGGTTTCTCACCGGCCGCGAGGCTGCGCGACGCATGGCGCCGCGCGGACGGGGCACGATACTGTTCACCGGCGCGACCGCTTCGATGCGCGGTGGCGCGATGTATGCCGGCTTCTCCGCTGGCAAGGCGGGGTTGCGTATGGTCGCACAGAGCATGGCGCGCGAACTTGGTCCCAAGGGCATCCACGTCGCCCATGTCGTTGTCGACGGCGGCATCGACACCGCCTTCATCCGCGCCAATTTTCCCGAGCGCTACGCGCTGAAGGATCGCGACGGCATCCTCAATCCCGAGCACATTGCGGAAAACTATTGGATGCTGCACAAGCAGCCGCGCGACGCCTGGACGTTCGAGATCGACGTCCGCCCCTGGATCGAGAAGTGGTAGAGCTATCGTATGACGCGCGAACTCACGGTAGCGGTCGGCGCTTACGACCGCACGTTGCCGCTCATGGCGGGCCTCGTCAAAATCGATGACGTCGACGCGCGCTTCGTGACGGCGCCACTCGAGGAAATCTTCGCGCGTGCCTTCGACGAACGCGCCTATGACGTCACCGAGTTGTCGGCGAGCAACTACATCTATCTCACGGCGACGGGTGATTGCCCGTACGTGGTCTTACCTGTTTATCCCTCGCGCGCATTCCGACATTCCGCCATCTACATCCGCACCGATCGCGGTATCAGCGGGCCGCGCGACCTCGTCGGCCGGCTCGTTGGTGTGCGCGAATATTCGATGACCGCCGCACTCGCCGCGCGCGGCGTCCTCGATGACGAGTTCGGCCTTGCAGCTCGCGACGTGCGATGGCGCTACGGTCCTGCCGACGCCAAGGACTCGCAGCCCATTGTTCGCGTGCGCCCACGCGGCGTCGAGCTTGAACCCCTCGACGGTGGCGGCAATCTTTCCGATGCGCTGGCCTCGGGTGAGATCGACGCCATGGTCGCCTACAAGCCGCCCGCCTGCTTCGTCGACGGGCACCCCAATGTGCGCCGGCTGTTCAAGGACTATCGCGCGATCGAGCAGGACTATGGCCGGCGCAGCGGCAGCATCCCGATCATGCATTTCATCGGCGTTCGCCGCGAGATCGCCGAGACGGACCCGACGCTGTGCCTCGCGATCTGTCGCGGGTTCGAAGCGGCACGTCGTTATGCCGCCGAGCGCCTGTCCGAGATGCAGGCGCCATTTACGCTGCTGCCCTGGGGCGCGGACGATCTGGCACGATCAAAGGCCGCGCTCGGCCCCGACTATTGGCGTTATGGCGTTGGCGGCAATGAACGCGCCATTGCAAACCTCTGCCGCTATTCATGGCAGCAAGGGCTGGCGCCGCGTGAACTCACGATCGAAGAGCTTTTCGTGCCGGCCACCCTTGACTGGCGGCCGTAGAAAGCAACCCGCGCCTCAGTCTTTCTTGTCCTTGGACATCGCGCCGCGCAGCGCTTCGAGTTCGGCTTTCAGCGCCGGCTCGATCAGGCGTGGCATGTTCGTGTTGAGCCAGTCGCGCAGCAGCGGCCGCAGCAGTTCAACGACGGTCTCATCCATCGTGCGGCCGGTTGGGAGGGCTCCTGTGGAAGGCGAGGTCGGCGGTGCAGCGGCGATGCTTGCCGGTTTCGGCGCGGGTCCCGCCGCCGGTGCCGGGGGTCTGATCGCGGGGGCCGGCGTGGCCTCCGGCGGCTTGGTCGCGGGAGCCGACACGGCCTCCTTGGCGATCGGCGCGGCTACGGCTGGACCGGTAGCCGCGGGCGCGTCTGATTGTTTTGCTATAGGTGCGGGATCGGTCGTGTTGGACGCGGGCACAGCCTCAGCCTGCTTGGTCACGGGCGCGGGCTCAACACGCTTGGCCACGGGCGCGGCAGGGTCCGGCGCTCGTGCCTGGACGGGCCTCACGATCTCGGTCGTGACATTGTCGGCATTCGGCGCGGGAGCCCGTGGTTGCGTCGATGGTGCCAGCGAACTCGGCGGAACGACGCCTGCGATAAGGCGGCGCAACGCATCGGCGCCGGGAATCTCAGGCTCGCTCGGCGGCTCCAGATCAGGTGCAGGAATGGTGCGGGGCATCTCAGCCCGCGACGGCGCGGCCGGCGTCAGCTCCGCCGCCGGGACCCCAACCGGCGTATAACGGTCGTTGGCATCATCCGACGGTTCCGCGATACGTCGCGTCATGTCTGCGGCGCGGCTGTCGAAACGCCCTGGCACGACGCTGCCGAGATCGCCCAGAATCTTGGGCGGCGGTGGGGAAGAGCGGGCAGGAGCCGGCTCCGTGTCCCTGGCACCCATCGGGGGTTGCCCGGTTGGCACCGCCGCGCCGGCGATCGGCGCCTTGGAGGGAGGCACCTCTGGTTTCGGTCCCGATATGCCTGATCCGGCTGCCTGCGGCGACACGAGGCTCGGGCCATGCGCGTCGTTGCCGGGTCGGCCGGCCGGTGCCGTCCCGAAAGCCGGCTCCCTGCTGGCATCGCCCTTGCTTTCGTCGATCGGCCGGGCGCGAGGAAAAAGCCAATCCGGCGTGCTGATGTCCGATGGCGTTGCCGCGCTGGCCGCAGGGGTGGACGCTGAGGATACGATCGGCTTCGCCGGCGCCATTGGTGGCGATGGCACAATCGGCGTCGTGACGACGTCTCTCGACGGCGCCGCCATGGCTAGAAACTCATCGAGGCTGACTGCCTCATCGGC
>LNEA01000737.1 GCA_001464855.1 Rhizobiales bacterium Ga0077530 | reverse complement strand
CACCAGGGCGGCTACTACATCCGCTTCTCGGCCTACGACAAGCCGGGCGTCATGGCGGCGATCACGAAGCGGATGGCCGAGCAGGACGTCTCGCTCGACAGCATCGTGCAACGCGGCCCGCGCGGCACGCCCGGCGCGCTCGCCAACATCGTCATTATCACCCACGAGACGACGGAAGCCGCGATCCGCACGGCGCTCGATGCGATCGAGGCCGACGGCAAGGTCGCCGAACGGCCGCAGATGATCCGCATCGAGGAAGTTTAGGCCCCAGCCGACTATTCGTCCTTCTCGCCCGTACTCAGCTCGTTAAGGCGGGCGAGGACGCGCGATGCTTCAGCCTGGGGCGTTTCGGTCGGCTCGGCTTCCGGCTCGGGGAAGCTGATATCGGGCTGCGGGCCGAGGCCTGGGACGGTTTCGGCGGTCGGCAGCAGCGTGCCGGCTTTGGCCTCGGGCAGACCTGCGGCCTTGCGCTCGGCGGCGGTCCGCTTCGACGCTTTGGCGACTTCACTGTCCAGATCGATCTGCGAGCACAGGCCGAGCGTCACCGGATCCTGCGGCGCGAGGTTCGCCGCGTTCCAATGGCTGCGGTCGCGGATCGCGGCGATCGTCGGCTTGGTCGTGCCGACGAGACGAATGATCTGACTGTCCTTCAGCTCCGGATGATTGCGCAGCAACCACATCACGGCGTTCGGGCGATCCTGGCGGCGCGACACCGGCGTATAGCGCGGGCCACGCTTGGTCTTCACGGTGGGAATCTCGACCTTGGACTCCTGCAACCGCAGGCGATAGTCGGGGTTGCCCTCGCCGCGCTTGATTTCGTCGCGGCTGAGCTGCCCCGAGGCGATCGGGTCCATGCCCTTGATGCCCTGCGCGACGTCGCCGTCGGCGATGCCCTTGACCTCGAGTTGATGGAGGCCGCAGAACTCGGCGACTTGATCGAACGTCAACGACGTGTTCTCGACCAGCCAGACGGCCGTCGCTTTCGGCATCAGCGGTGTGCGATTGCTCATGGTATGTGGCTCTCCGGGCTGCCCGAAGATCGAGCAGCCTTAACGGTTGAGTGAAAAGGAAGGGGTCAGGGAGCTTATAGCGCGATGCCCGCCGCGAGAGCAACCGAGAGAAGTGCGGTGACGGATGATCATCTGCGGTCG
>LNEA01000736.1 GCA_001464855.1 Rhizobiales bacterium Ga0077530 | reverse complement strand
CCTCCGCCGCCCGCTGAAGGCCCGCAATCAGCCGTGACGCGCTGTCAATTGCGCCTCCCCCCCGGAAAGGATATAGGGCACGGGATGGATCGGATCGCCCGGAGGCACGGGGCTGGTTGGCGGCAGCAATGCTATGCCAGCGCCAGCTTGGCGTCTTGGGACACGCGCAGGTTGCGTGAGACAGGTGCGAGGCCTGGGTAACCAATGCCACGCCTGCCGCTCACGCCACTCGCCACCCAACCTCATGCGTCTGGAGCGGACACTTGAAATCGAGCACCCAGAAATCCCAGGCGGGCGGCTTCCGCGATCTGGCCAGCATCTTCGTGCACGCGCTGATCATCGCATTCGTCGTGCGCGTGTTCTTCTACCAGCCCTTCAACATTCCCTCGGGCTCGATGCAGTCCACGTTACTGATCGGCGACTATCTCTTCGTATCAAAATTGTCCTATGGCTACTCGAAGCATTCGCTGCCCTTCAGTCCGAACCTTTTTTCCGGGCGGATCATGAGTTCAGCGCCGAAGCGCGGTGACGTCGCTGTCTTCAAGCTGCCGCGCGACAATTCGACGGATTACATCAAGCGGGTCATCGGACTCCCCGGCGACGAGATCGTCGTGCGGGGTGGCGTGCTGTTCATCAATGGTCGCGAGGTGCCGCGCCGACGGGTCGACGATTTCGTCCAGATTTCCGAGGACGGTCGCGAGCGCCGCATTCCGCGGTTCGAGGAGACGCTGCCCGAAGGCAAGAAGTACCTGGTGCTCGATGCGCGCCAGAACGGCGATTATGACAACGTCGGGCCCTTCAAGGTGCCGGCCGGTCACTACTTCATGATGGGTGACAATCGCGACAACTCGACCGACAGCCGGGACCAGTCGCCGCGATATGGCGTGGGCTATGTCCCGCTCGAGAATTTCATCGGGCGCGCCGATATCATTTTCTTCTCGGCTGCAGTCGACGAGCCCGGCCGCTTCGAGTTGACACGGCCATGGACGTGGCCGTTCGATGTTCGTTGGAACCGCATTTTCAGCTTGGTTCGTTAGCCACAGGGCACACCGCTTGTTCGAAGCGTCCGAGCCTACCGATCCTGCCGTCACCGCACCGATCAGGTCGGCGGCAGCTGCCCACATGAGGGTTACGGTCACATGCTCGCCCGTGCCGCGTCATTCCTGCAAGATGTGTGGAGGGCCCGCGTCGTGAGCAAAACGCCGGCCGCCAAGAAGCCCGCAGAGAAACTCAAGACGGCGGCGTTCGAAAAGGCGCTTGGCCACAAATTCAAAAGTCGTGCGCTGCTGAGACGTGCGCTGACCCATGCCAGCGTGCGCTCCCAGCGCGACGGCGGCGACGACAACGAACGGCTTGAGTTCCTTGGCGACCGCGTCCTTGCGCTCGCCATCGCCGAACTTCTCGTCGAACTCGATCCCACCGCCACCGAGGGCGAGTTGGCGCGGCGCTTCAATCGACTCGTGCGGCGCGAGGGGTGTGCCCGCGTCGCCCGTGACCTGGGGCTCGGCACCGTGCTGATCCTTTCGACGTCGGAAGCCGACAGTGGCGGGCGCGAGAAGGACACGATCCTCGCTGACGCATGTGAGGCGCTCCTCGGCGCGATATTCATCGAGGCAGGCTTCGATGTCGCGCGCGCGGCCGTTCGGCGACTATGGATGCCGCTGGTCGACCACTCGCCGCGAACCGCGGCAGATCCGAAATCGGCGCTCCAGGAATGGGCGCAGGGACAGGGCCTGTCGCTCCCCGAATATACCGAGGTGAGCCGCGCCGGCCCCGATCACGCGCCGCGCTTCACGGCCCAGGTCCGAGTCGGCCGCCATGCGCCCGCCCAGGGCGAAGGCGCCAATAAGCGCGCCGCCGAGCAGGCGGCCGCAACAGCCCTGCTGCGTGCCAAGGGCGTTTGGACCGATGAAACCGATGAGTGAAAACGAAACGCCAGAACCCGGCGCGCTGCCAGACGAACCCTCCGGTGATACGCGGTGCGGCTTCATCGCCGTCATCGGCGCGCCGAACGCGGGAAAGTCGACGCTGGTCAACGCGCTCGTCGGCGCCAAGGTCACGATCGTCTCGCACAAGGTGCAGACGACACGCGTGCCGGTGCGCGGCATCGCCATGGTCGGTGCGAGCCAGCTCGTCTTCATCGACACGCCCGGTATCTTTGCGCCGCGCCGCCGCCTCGACCGCGCGATGGTCGACGCCGCGACAACTGCCGCGGGCGATGGCGACGTCGTTGTGCTGCTGGTCGATGCGCAGAAGGGCGTCACCGATGACGTCGCGCGCATCCTGAAACAGCTCGCCACCGTCGACCGCCCACGCGTCCTCGCCCTCAACAAGGTCGACCGTATCCGCAAAGAGCAACTGCTCGCACTCGCTGCCGATATCAACGCGCGTCTCGACTTCGGTGCGACGTTCATGATCTCGGCCCTCAAAGGCAGCGGCGTCGACGATCTCAAGGCTCATCTCGCCGCGCAGGTACCGCCCGGTCCCTGGCATTTCCCCGCCGACGACCTGTCCGATATCCCCGAGCGCACGCTCGCCGCCGAGATCACGCGCGAAAAGCTCTATGAGCGCCTCCATCAGGAGCTGCCTTACGCCGCGACTGTCGAAACGACGGCGTGGCAGGATCGCAAGGATGGCTCCGCGCGTATCGAGCAGACCATCTTCGTCGAACGCGAGAGCCAGCGCAGTATCGTGCTCGGTGATGGTGGCCGCACCATCAAGGAGATTTCCATGGGCGCGCGCAAAGAACTTGCCCGCCTGCTCGAGCGCCCCGTGCATCTGTTCCTCCACGTGAAGGTCCAGGAGGGCTGGGGCAACGACCCCGAACGCTTCCGCAACATGGGCCTCGAATTTCCGAAGGAGTGACGATCGCGCGCGATCACCCGACCCTGCCACATGCTGGCCGGATTGCCTCTGTAGGCGCCACACTCCTGCGGTCGAGCCCGCATTGTTCTATTCCTCGCGAAAGCCATGCGATGACCACGATCATTTCCGTCTCGAACCTCGCGAAGACGTATGCCTCGGGCTTCCAGGCGTTGAAAGGCGTGAGCCTCGACATCCGCGAAGGTGAGATCCTGGCGCTGCTCGGCCCCAATGGCGCCGGCAAGACGACGCTGATCAACACCATCTGCGGACTGGTGACTCCGAGCAGCGGCACCGTGACCGTCGCCGGCCACGATCATCTCCGCGACTATCGCGCCGCCCGCGAACTGATCGGCCTCGTGCCGCAGGAACTCTCGACCGACATGTTCGAAACGGTGTGGGCGACCGTGAGCTTCAGCCGTGGCCTCCATGGCAAAAAGGCCAACCCCGCGTTCATCGAGACGGTGCTGCGACAGCTCTCCCTGTGGGACAAGAAGGACAGCAAGATCATGACGCTGTCGGGCGGCATGAAGCGGCGCGTGCTGATCGCCAAGGCGCTGGCGCACGAGCCGCGCATTCTCTTCCTCGACGAGCCGACCGCCGGCGTCGATGTGGAGCTACGCCGCGGCATGTGGCAGGTCGTCCGCCAGATGCGCGACAACGGCGTCACCGTCATCCTCACCACCCACTACATCGAGGAAGCCGAGGAAATGGCCGATCGCATCGGCGTCATCACCAACGGCGAGATCATTGTCGTCGAGGAGAAAGCCGAACTGATGCGCAAGCTCGGCAAGAAGCAACTCATGCTGCGCCTCGGCGCGGCGCTGGCGGCGATCCCCGACGCGCTCGGAACCTACAAACTGGAACTCGATGCCGACGGCCGCGCGCTCACCTATTCCTACGACACGAGAGCGGATCGCACCGGCATCACCACGCTTCTCAACGCGGTCCGCGATGCCGGGCTCCAAGTCACCGACATCGAGACGCGGCAAAGCTCGCTCGAGGACATTTTCGTCGACCTCGTGAGGCAGTCCCAATGAACCTGGCAGCGACACGCGCGATTTACCTGTTCGAGATGGCTCGATGGGGCCGCACGCTGCTGCAGAGCATCGTCGCCCCCGTTCTCTCGACCTCGCTCTATTTCATCATCTTCGGGGCGGCGATCGGATCACGCGTGCCCGAGATCGACGGCGTCAGCTACGGCGCCTTCATCGTGCCCGGCCTGATGATGTTGCTGCTGTTGACGGAGAGCACGTCGAACGCCGCGTTCGGCATCTATTTCCCGCGCTTCACCGGGACGATCTACGAAATCCTGTCGGCGCCGATATCGCCGCTCGAAATCGTGATCGGCTACGTCGGGGCTGCCGCTACCAAGTCGATCATTCTCGGCCTCATCATTTTGGCCACCGCGAGTTTCTTCGTGCCCGTGCGCATCGCCCACCCCGTGTGGATGCTCGCGTTCCTCGTGCTGACCGCACTGACCTTCAGCCTGTTCGGCTTCATCATCGGCATCTGGGCTGACGGCTTTGAGAAGTTGCAGGTCATCCCGATGCTTGTCCTGACACCGCTGACCTTCCTTGGCGGCACGTTCTATTCGCTCAATATGCTGCCGCCGTTCTGGCAGAACGTCGCGCTGATGAACCCGATCGTCTATCTGATCAGCGGATTTCGCTGGAGTTTCTATGAAGTCTCCGAGGTCGATGTGCGCATCAGCCTCGCGATGACCCTCGGTTTCCTTGGGCTTTGTCTTGTGGTCGTGTGGTGGATGTTCAGAACGGGATACCGCCTGAAACCTTAGTCGCGATCACAACGTACTGTAGGAGCGGCGCGCAGCCTGCTAGTCTAGCTCTCGTTGTTCATGGATCTTCGATAAAGCATTGGAAATGGGGAGGCGGCCATGCAAGGGACGTTCGGACGAATGGTGCTCGGCTTTATCGCCGCTGCCATTTCTGTGCTCATCGTACATCAGGGCATCATCTACATTCTCTCCAACTTCGGTATGGTCCGAGGGACGCCTTGGACGATGCGGCCGATCGGCTACGGACCTTTCCCCACGCTACCGCTCCTCGCAAACAGCGTCTTTTGGGGTGGTCTGTGGGGCGCCCTCTTCGGGCTGCTTTATGACAAAATTCCGGGCACCTTGAGCTGGCTCAAGGGCCTCATCTTCGGCATTCTGGTCGTCGTCTTCAGCAACTGGATTTTCCTGCCGCTGATCCGCCAGTACATTTTCAAGTACCCGCCGCAGGCCCTCTTCGCCGGCTTCAACGGGTCCAATCCGATGGTGCTGCTGCCGGGCTTCCTGATCCTCACCGGCTTCGGCCTGGGACTCGGCATCGTGTACGGCATCCTCGCGCGGCGGTAGGCCGTCAGTTCTTCTCCACCGTGCAGACGCCGCCCTCCGCGCGTAGGCGCTGGCAAAGGCTCAGGGCAGCTTCGCGCGTTTCGGCTCCGACGCGCAGGGCCGTCATTGCCTTCCGACCCCGGCTCAGGTTGCGTCCGGTGACATACATCGGCTCCGCGTCCGCCAGCAACTTCGTGTGGCGCCGCCTGAGACGATCGAAGACGCTGGCGATCATGCTCCGAGAGAAATTGCTGGCAAGTTGCACGCCCCATGGATTGCTCTTCGTGGGAGGAGCGGTCTGCCTAGCCGGCAGCGCTACGTGAACGAGAGTTGGCGCGCGGTCTCTGCACGAGCGCTGCAAGGCTTCGGACGCCAGCTCGCCCGCAGTCGTCGGGACCACGCCGGCATCCTTCCAGCGATCCGCAGCATGCCCCGTGATAAACTGGACATACGCCCGCGTCTCCGCTGGCAGCGTGCGGCGCCCCTCAATCCAGCCGCGAACCCGCTCCGGCCCCGCGTTGTAGGCCGCCGCGGCCAGCCCAAAGTTGCCGAACGCTTTGACATGGTCCGCAAGCAACCGCGCTGAATGCGGGATGGCGGCCGCCGGATCGAAAGCGTTTTCAAGACCGCGTTCCTTGGCGGTCGCCGGCATAAACTGGGCGATACCCTGCGCACCCTTGTGGCTGACAACGCCCGGGCGGAAAGCGCTCTCGCGCCAGATGAGGCGCACGAAGAATGCCGGAGGCAACCCGTTCAGCCGAGCTTCCTTCTC
>LNEA01000735.1 GCA_001464855.1 Rhizobiales bacterium Ga0077530 | reverse complement strand
CGCTATCACGTCGAAACGTACTGACGTCGGGATGCATCGGAAGGGGACGCGACAGATGCGTGGACTCGAGGGGAAGGCGGCAATCGTGACGGGCGGCGGCGGTGGGATCGGCAGCTCCATCTGCCGGCGTCTCGCCGATGCGGGCGTGCGCGTCGGCGTGTTCGATCTCGACATGGCGGCCGCCGAGCGGACGGTTGCCGCGTTGACGTCTGGCGGCACCGAGACCAAGGCATTCGAAGTCGACATCACCGATCATGCCGCGGTGGCGCGCGCTGTCGCGGAGTTCGAGGCGGACATCGGACCGACCGATATCCTCGTCAACAACGCCGGCTGGGACAAGTTTGCCTACTTCCTCGCGACCGAGCCGGACCTCTGGCGCAAGATCCTCGCGATCAACCTGGAAGGTCCGCTCAATCTCCATCACGCTGTCCTCAAGGGAATGCAGGCGCGCCGGTCCGGTCGTGTCGTCAACATCGCGTCGGATGCCGGTCGGGTGGGCTCATCGATGGAGGCGGTCTATTCGAGCGCCAAGGGCGGCATCATCGCGTTCACCAAGACGATGGCGCGCGAGATGGCTCGCGCCGGCGTGACGCTGAACGTCGTCTGTCCGGGTCCCACCGAGACACCGCTACTCGAGTCGTTCCTCGGCGAAGGCGACCAGGGAAAGAAGGTTTACGAGGGCCTCAAGCGCGCCGTCCCGCTCGGCCGGCTCGGCCAGCCCGACGACATTGCCGGGGTCGTCGCCTTTCTCGCGAGCGATGAAGCCGCCTACATCACCGGCCAGGTCATCAGTGTCTCGGGCGGGCTGACCATGCACGGATAGGCGGCAAGCCATCGCCCGGGTGGATACAAGGCAGGCAACCCCGAACCATCGAACACATTTACGCGCCGCATATCGCGGTCTAGAACAACGTGACGCTGATCGAAATCCGGAATCACCCGCACATGTTCACGAAAATCCTGATCGCCAATCGCGGCGAGATCGCCTGCCGCGTCATCAAGACCGCCCGGCGGATGGGGATCAAGACCGTCGCCGTCTACTCCGAAGCCGACGCTCAGGCGATGCACGTCACGATGGCCGACGAAGCGGTGGCGATCGGTCCGCCGCCGGCCGCGCAGTCCTACCTGCTGATCGACAAGATTGTCGCCGCCTGCAAGGCGACGGGCGCGGAGGCTGTCCATCCGGGCTATGGCTTCCTGTCGGAGCGGGAGGCCTTTCCGGTCGCGCTGGCGAAGGAGGGAATCGTCTTCATCGGCCCCAATCCCGGCGCCATCGCCGCCATGGGCGACAAGATCGAATCCAAAAAGGCAGCTGCGGCCGCGAACGTGTCGACGGTGCCCGGCCATCTCGGCGAGATCGCCGATGCCAAGGAAGCGGTGAAAATCGCCGAGCAGATCGGCTATCCCGTGATGATCAAGGCATCGGCCGGCGGCGGCGGCAAGGGAATGCGCGTCGCGTTCGACCGGCGCGAGTGCGAGGAAGGGTTCGTGCTCGCGCGCTCGGAGGCAAAGTCTTCGTTCGGCGACGACCGCGTCTTCATCGAGAAATTCATTGTCAATCCGCGCCACATCGAAATCCAGGTGCTCGGCGACAAGCACGGCAACGTTATTTATCTCGGCGAGCGCGAGTGCTCGATCCAGCGCCGCAATCAGAAGGTGATCGAGGAAGCGCCGTCGCCGCTGCTCGACGAGAAGACGCGCAAGGCGATGGGTGAGCAGGCTGTCGCGCTGGCTAAAGCCGTTGGCTACGACAGCGCAGGGACGGTCGAATTCGTCGCGGGGCAGGACCGCTCGTTCTTCTTCCTCGAGATGAACACCCGGCTCCAGGTCGAACATCCGGTCACCGAGATGATCACCGGCATCGACCTCGTCGAGCAGATGATCCGCGTTGCCTATGGCGAGAAACTGTCGATCAAGCAGAAGGACGTGAAACTTGACGGCTGGGCGGTCGAAAGCCGCATCTACGCCGAGGATCCGTTCCGCAATTTCCTCCCATCGATCGGTCGCCTCGTTCGTTACCGCCCGCCGAGCGAATGGTCGTCGAAGGGGCGCGCGATCCGCAACGACACCGGCGTCTTCGAGGGTGGCGAGATTTCGATGTTTTACGATCCGATGATCGCGAAGCTCGTTACGCATGCGCCGACGCGCCTCGAAGCGATCGAGCTGCAGGCGCAGGCACTCGACGCCTTCCACATCGCCGGCATCCAGCACAACATTCCGTTCCTGACCGCGCTGATGCAGCATCCGCGCTGGCGTGAGGCGCGTCTATCGACCGGATTCATCGCGGAGGAGTACCCGAACGGATTTGCCGCGCGCGTCCCCGATGGTTACGAACTCGGCATTCTCGCGGCCGTCGCCGCCGCCATGGACCATCTCGGCAATGCGCGCCGGCGGCACATCACACAGCAGATGGGCGGCCAGCCGTTCGCCTTCGCCAAGCGTCGCGTGGTGCGGATCGGCGCGCGCGATGTCCATCTCGAGGTCGCGGGTGGCGACAAGGAGCCGTTCCGAGTGGCCAAGATCAACGGCGACGGAACACTCGGCACGGATATCGAGGTCGTTTCGCAATGGTGGCCGGGCGATCCGGTGTGGAGCGGTACGATCGGTGGCCAGGACGTTTCGGTGCAGGTAACGCCGCTGCTCAACGGCTCGCGCCTCTCCTATCGCGGCGCCTCCGCGGACGTGCGCGTCTACACCGAGAGCGAAGCGGCGCTGGCGTCTCTGATGCCGGAGAAGGCCGCCGCCGATACTTCGAAGCTGCTGCTGTGCCCGATGCCGGGTCTCATCAAGGCCATCCACGTCAAGGTTGGCGGGGAAGTGAAGGCGGGCGATGCGCTGGCGGTGGTCGAGGCGATGAAGATGGAGAATGTGCTCCGCGCCGAGCGCGACGGCACGGTCAAAAAGGTCAACGCAACGGCGGGTGACAGCCTAGCCGTTGATGCGGTGATCCTCGAATTCGCGTAACGCACGCCGAGCGCGGCGTCCGCGTCAGCGCGGCGTCGTCAGCCGGTGGAAGCGCCACGCGAGCAGCACGGCCTGTGCGATCAATCCTGCCGAGAGGCCGAGCCACACGCCGAGCGGCCCAAGTACCGTGTGGATGCCGAGCACCCAGCACAACGTGAATCCGATTCCCCAGAAGCTGAAGATGGCGATGAGGAACGGAACGCGCGTGTCGTTGAGCCCGCGCAGCGCGCCGGCGCCGATCGTTTGAATGCCGTCGAAGACGAAGAACACGGGCCCGACCAGCAGCAGCGTCGCGATCAGCGCCGCGGTGGCAGCCGTATCCGGAGTGACGGTTCCGAGAAACAGCGGCGGCAACTCGTGACGTGTCGCTGCGATGACAGCCGTCATCAGCACCATGAAGGCAGCGCCCAGGACGAGCGCGGCGATGCCGGCGCGGCGCGATCCCTCGGGATCGCCGCGCCCGACCGCGTGTCCGACACGCACGGTCGCGGCAAGTGAGATCCCGAACGGCACCATGAACAGGATTGCCGCGATCTGAAGCGTGATCTGGTGCGCGGCCAGCGCCGTCGTGCCGATCGTGCCCATCAGCAAGCCGGCGCCACCGAACACGCCGAACTCGACGAGGTAAGCGCCCGAAATCGGCAGACCCAGGCGGCACAGCGTGCTGAACAGTGGTGCGTCGAAGCGCCAGAAACGGCCCATAATGCGATACTTCTTGAATGGCGGACGGGTGACGCAGATCACCAGTGCGACGGCGCACATGCCGATGTTGACGAGCGTCGTCGCAACGCCGGCGCCCAGCACATCGAGCCGCGGCAGGCCGAATTCGCCGTGGATCAGCGCCCAGGCCAGCACGAAGTTTGACGGCACCGCTGCGAGGGTGATCCATAGCGCCGGCTCTGGCCGATTGACCGCGCCCATGAACCCACGGATGGCCATGAATACCCACGCCGGGATCAGGCT
>LNEA01000734.1 GCA_001464855.1 Rhizobiales bacterium Ga0077530 | reverse complement strand
CTGATCGGACCGAACGGCGCCGGCAAGACCACTTGCTTCAATCTCATCACGAAGTTCCTCCAGCCGACTTCAGGCCAAATCCGCCTCAATGGCCGCGACATCACGCGAATGCCACCTGCGAGCGTGGCGCGGCTGGGGCTCATTCGATCGTTCCAGATTTCGGCGACGTTCCCCCATCTGACGCTGCTCGAAAACGTACGCATCGCCCTCCAGCGCCAGCTCGGCACCTCGTTTCATTTCTGGCGCTCCGAAAAATCCCTCGATCAGCTCAATGACCGCGCCCTGGAAATTCTGCACGACGTCGGGCTCGAAGGAACGGAATCGCTGACTGCCGTCGAGCTACCTTATGGCCGCAAGCGCGTCCTCGAGATCGCAACGACGCTCGCGCTTGAACCCGAGATCATGCTGCTCGACGAACCAATGGCCGGCATGGGCCGCGAGGACATCGGTCGCATCTCGGCGCTGATCAAGAAGGCAGCCAAGTCGCGCACGGTTCTCATGGTCGAGCACAATCTCTCCGTGGTCGCTGACCTCTCCGACACCATCACCGTGCTCGCGCGGGGCCGCGTCATCGCCGAGGGCACTTACGCCGAGGTCTCTAAAAATCCGCTGGTCGTCGAGGCGTATATGGGCACCGGAGATGGTGCGGGCAACGCGGCCGAAGTCGGAGGCGCGCATGCTTAAGCCGACCCCGCTGCTCGAAGTGCGCGATCTGCACGCGTGGTACGGTGAAAGCCATGTCCTGCATGGCATGTCGTTCTCCGTCCGCAAGGGCGAGGTCGTCACCCTGCTCGGCCGAAACGGCGTCGGCAAGACGACGACGATGCGATCAATCATGGGCGTCGTCGGCAAACGCACGGGATCGGTCCGCTACGGCGAGACCGAGACGATCAAGTGGCCGTCGAACCAGATCGCGCGGCTCGGCATCGGCTATTGTCCGGAAGAGCGCGGCATCTTCGCGAGCCTCAATGTGACCGAGAACCTGCTGCTGCCGCCGGCGGTCAAAGGCGGCGGCCTCCCACTCGAGGAGATCCACGCGCTCTTCCCACAGCTCAAGGAGCGCGCGCGCAGCCAGGGCACCAAGTTGTCCGGCGGCGAACAGCAGATGCTCGCCATCGCGCGCATCCTGCGCACCGGCGCCGACCTGTTGCTTCTCGACGAACCAACCGAGGGCCTCGCCCCGGTCATCGTTCAACACATAGGCGCGGTGATCCGAGATCTCAAGAAGCGTGGGTTGACCGTGCTGCTCGTCGAACAGAACCTTCATTTCGCCGCGACGGTTGCCGATCGCCACTACGTGGTCGAGCATGGCACCGTGGTCGACGAGATCGAGAACCGGGAGCTGGCCGCGAACCGTCAGCGGCTTGAGGCACATCTCGGCGTTTAAATCAGTTAGAAGAAATGGAGAGAAACATGCGTTGGAAGGCACTAGCACTAGCAACATTGACCGCCTGCGCGGCGACTGCGGCCCATGCCCAGATCAGCGACGGCGTGATCAAGATCGGCGTCATGAACGACCAGTCGGGCCTCTACGCCGATCTCTCGGGCCAGGGCTCCGTGTGGGCCGCCCGCAAGGCGATCGAGGACTTCTGCAAGACGACCAAATGCGAAAAGATCGAGGTCGTCTTCGCCGATCACCAGAACAAGCCCGACATCGGCTCGACCACGGTTCGCCAGTGGTTCGACGTCGACAAGGTCGACGTCGTCGTCGACGTGCCGACGTCGTCCGTCGCCCTCGGCGTCAACAACATTACCAAGGAAAAGAACAAGGTCTTCCTGGTTTCCGGCGCGGCCGCGTCGGACCTGACCGGCAAGGCCTGCTCGCCCAACACCGTGCACTGGACCTATGACACGTGGGCGCTCGCCAACGGCACCGGCAACGCGATCGTCAAGACCGGCGGCGATTCGTGGTTCTTCCTGACCGCTGACTATGCGTTCGGTCACGCGCTGGAGCGTGATACCGCGGCAGTCGTCGAAAAGAGCGGTGGCAAGGTCCTCGGTAAGGTCCGCCATCCGTTCCCGGGCCAGGACTTCTCGTCGTTCCTGCTCCAGGCGCAGCAATCGAAGGCCAAGATCATCGGCCTCGCCAACGCCGGCAGCGATACCACCAACGCGATCAAGCAGGCCGCCGAGTTCGGCATCGTCCAGGGCGGCCAGAAGCTCGCGGGTCTGCTGGTCTTCATCACCGACGTCCATGCGCTCGGCCTGCAAACAGCGCAGGGCCTGATCATGACGGAAGCCTGGTACTGGGACCAGACGGACGCCAACCGCGCGTTCTCGACGGAGTTCGAGAAGGCCAACAAGGGCAACAAGCCGACGATGGTGCAGGCCGGCGTCTATTCCTCCGTCTTCCACTATCTCAAGGCGGTCCATGAGATGAAGTCGGATGCCGACGGCGCTGCTGTCGTCGCCAAGATGAAGGCGACACCGACGGAGGACGCGCTGTTCGGCAAGGGCTCCATCCGCGTCGATGGCCGCAAGATCCACGACATGTATCTGTACGAGGTGAAGTCGCCGGCCCAGAGCAAGGGCAAGTGGGACTACTACACGCTCAGGGCGACGATTCCCGCTGCGGAGGCGTTCCGCCCCCTCGACCAGGGCGGCTGTCCGCTCGTGAAGTAGCGGTTTCGATCATGGAGGCGGCGCTCGCGCGCCGCCTCTTCCGACTCCAGACGGGAACGATTCATGTTTGAACTCCTCGGCGTGTCGCCCCAGGCACTGTTCGGCCAGCTTCTGCTCGGCCTCATCAATGGTGCCTTCTACGCGCTGCTGAGCCTCGGCCTCGCCGTCATCTTCGGAATGCTCAACGTCATCAACTTCACGCATGGCGCCCAGTACATGATGGGCGCATTCGGCGCGTGGATGCTGTTGCAATATGCCGGCATTCCCTATTGGGGAGCGCTAGTATTGGCGCCGGTGATCATCGGCGCGACCGGCATCATCCTCGAACGACTATTTCTTTCCCGCCTCTATCACCTCGATCACCTCTACGGCCTGCTGCTGACCTTCGGCTTGGCGCTGATCCTCGAAGGCCTGTTTCGCAGGCAATACGGCTCGTCCGGCCTGCCCTATGCCAACCCCATTCCCGGCGGCACCAACCTCGGCTTCATGTTCCTGCCCTGGTATCGGGCCTGGGTCATCGTGATCTCGATCGTCGTCTGCCTCGCGACGTGGTTCATGATCGAGAAGACCAAGCTCGGCAGCTATCTGCGCGCCGCGACCGAGAACCCGACGCTGGTGCGCGCGTTCGGGATCAATGTCCCGCGCATGATGACGCTGACCTACGGCTTTGGCGTCGGGCTGGCGGCGCTGGCGGGCGTTCTCGCCGCACCGATTTACTCGGTCAACCCGATCATGGGCTCCAATCTCATCATCGTCGTCTTCGCCGTCGTCGTCATCGGCGGGATGGGCTCGATCATGGGCTCGATCGTTACCGGATTCGGCCTCGGGATCATTGAGGGCTTGACCAAAGTCTTCTATCCGGAGGGCTCGAGCACCGTGATTTTCGTGATCATGGCCATCGTCCTGATGATACGCCCCGCGGGGCTGTTTGGCACACCGCGGTGAGGAGCCGGCGATGAAGAACTACGACATGCCGATCTTCGC
>LNEA01000733.1 GCA_001464855.1 Rhizobiales bacterium Ga0077530 | reverse complement strand
GAGAAGGCCATGTCGGCGTCCGAGAGCGTCAGCAATTGCTCGCGCAACTCCGATCCGTCGACGAGATGGAACCGGCGCACGCAGCCGATCTTGTCCGAAGAATAACCGCGCTCGATGTGGCTGTCGGCAACGGCTGGGTGCCATTGGTCGTGCCCATTGAAATCGCGCAGCACCGCCCACACCGCTTCGACGGGTGCGTCAAGAATCGTGCTCTCGACGATGCGCACCATGTCAGCCCGCCATCTGCCGTTTCAGCGCGTCAAACCCCGCCTGGAAGACATTGTTCGCGATGCCGTCGACGAGATCGGCCGCTACCTCGACCGCGCAGTCGAATTCAGCCGTCCACTCGATGAATGTCCGATTGCCGTCGCTGATGGGAGTCAGCCGTAGCGTCGCCATGTAGTCGGTAAGCGGCATCGGCGATTCGAGGATCGCGTACGTGCAAAACATGTCGTAGTCGGAAAGGCCGAGCAGCTTCTCGCGCAGGCGATCGCCATTCTGCAGTCGGAAATCGCGCACGCAACCGATCTTGTCCGACGGCTCGCCGTTCTCGATCCGGCTTTCCCGGATGCGCGGATGCCAGCGCGGCAGCGCGTTGAAGTCGCGCACCTTCTCCCACACTTTCGCAGCCGGAGCATCGATGACGGATGACGTATAGATGCGGGGCATTTACGCCTTGCCTCCCGTCTCGGGCTTCGATCCGCCTGACTTGCCACCATCGCCGCCGCCGGCCTTCTTCGCATCGCTGGCGATGCGTTGCATGTCGGAGGCCTCGCGGATGAGGCCGCCCTGCTTGGCAAGATTGGCGCCATCGATGCCGATGTCAGCGAGCAGGCTGTCGATCAGCGGCGCCTGCACGCGATAACGCAGCGCCGAATTGATCACTTCGTCGGTCGGGCTGCCGGAGCGGCCTTCGCCGCCACCGCCACCCATGCCGTCGAGCTGCATGATCCGGATATCCTGGATCTTCTCCAGCGGCTTCACGGAGGCAGCCACGATACCTTCGACATGCTCGAGCAGCTTGCGGCGGAACAATGAGACGCGCGCTGGATCCGTGAGGACGTTTTCCGCCTCGTTGAGAAGTCGTTGAGCTTCCGCCTCGATGGTGAGGCGCACCTTCTCGGCGCCCGCCGCGATCGTGCGTTCGGCGGCCGTCTTCTCCGCCAGCAGGACGTCGATCGCCTTGCGCCTGTTCGCGACTTCGGTTTCGCGCGCCGTCGCGATCCGCTCCTCGGCCGCCACGGCATTGGCGCGCGCCGTATCAGCGTCGAGCCGCGCCGCCGATTCCTCGAGCGACTTGCGGTAGAGCGTGATCGCCTTGTCCATCTGGGCGGTCTCGACGACCTTCTCGCGCTCGACCTCGAGCCGGCGACGCTCAGCTTCGTGCGAGATGCGGACCTCGTCGAGGCCTCGCTCGGACGAGATGCGGGCGCGCTCGATATCCTCGCGGCTTTCGATCTCTGCTTCGCGCAGCGCCTGAACACGGGCGATTTCGAGTTGCTCGAGCGACTGACGCCGCTCGACCTTGGCCGCCTCGACCGCGCGATCGCGCTGAACTTCCGCCGTTTCGACAGAGGCGCCGCGGCGCGCGCGGCCTTCGTCGAGGCAAGTTCGACGACACGCGTTTCCTCGGCTGCCTCTACCTCGCGCTTGCGCTGGATATCGATCACTTCGCGAGTCTGCTGGCTCGCAATGCGCTCCTGTTCCAACGTCAGATCGGCGGCAATGCGCGCCCGCTCGACGCTCTCACGCCGCGCAATCTCGGCCGCCTCGATCGTCTTGTCGCGCGCGATTTCTTCGGACCGCGTTGCGAGTTCCGCTTCGATGCGATCCGTCGCAACGCCCTTCTCGCGCGCGATGCGGGCCGCATCAATCGCGCGTCCAGCCGCGATCTCGGCCGCCTCGACCGCCTGCTGGCGCTCGATCTCCATGTTGCGGATGCGGAGGTCTTCGCCGATGCGGGACTCGGAAATCTTTGCCGCTTGCGCGATCCGCTGCCGTTCCGTCGCTTCCCGCGCCGCGATCTCGGCCTCTTCAAGACCTTGCTGACGCGCGATCTCGCGCCGGCGGATATCCTCTTCGCCGCGGATTCGGGTCTGCGTCAGGATCAGTGTCTGCGCCATCCGCGCCTTTTCGGTCTCCTCACGGGCGGCGATCTCGGCCTGCTCGATGGTGCGCTGACGATCGATCTCCATGCCCTGCGTTTCGCGATCCCTCTGGATTCGCGTCTCGGTGAGGGACTTCTCCTGCATGATGCGCGCGCGCTCGATCGATTCGCGCGCTGCGATCTCCGCTGCTTCGAGTGTGCGCGTGCGCTCGATCTCACGCGCGGTGGTCTCCTGCTCATTGAGGATGCGGGCTTCCTTGATCGCACGCTCCTGGAGAATCCGTGCCGTCTCGACCTGTTCGCGGGCGGCGATTTCCTCGGATTCGACCGTCTGCGTTCGAGCGATCTCGCGCCGCCGGATCTCGACATCCGAGGCGATCCGCGCTTCGGCAATGCCGCGCTCGTTGGCGATACGCGCACGCTCGATAGCCTCGCGCGCCGTGATCTGCGCCGATTCAGCCTGCGTTTCGCGCTCGGCACGCTCCTTGGCCAGCAGCGCCCGTTGCTGAGCGCGACGGAACTCGACGTCGCGTTCCTGTTCGAGGCGCGCCTCTTCGCTCGCGCGATCGATTTCCAGCGCCTGCTTCTCGGCTTCGAGGTTGCGGGCGCGGATCTGGATCGTTGCGTCCTGCTCGATGTCATTGCGCAGCTTACGCCGGGATTCAATGTCCTTGATGAGGACGGTGAGACCCTCGGCATCGAATCTGTTCGACGGATTGAAGAACTCGAGACTCGTCTGGTCGATGTCGAGAATAGCGACGGACTCGAGTTCGAGTCCGTTGCGCGACAGGTCGACTTCCACCGCCTGGCGTACGCGCTCGACGTAGATGGTGCGGTTCTCGTGCATCCCGCTCATGTCCATCGCGGCAGCGGCAGCCCGCATCGCGCTTTCGAACTTGCCGGCGAGCAAAGCGTGCAGGCTCTCGGGTTCGAGCGTTCGGCGTCCAAGCGTCGAGGCAGCCATCGCGACTGCGGCGCGCTCGGGCTGAACGCGCACATAGAATTCCGCTTCGACGTCGACGCGCATCCGGTCCTTGGTGATCAGCGCCTCGCTGGTGACGCGCGACACCTTGAGCGGCAAGGTGTTCATGTTGACCGGCGTGATCTCATGGATCATCGGCCAAACGAACGCGCCGCCGTCGATGACGACTTTTTCACCGAGGAACCCAGTCCTGACGAACGCGATCTCCTTGGTGGAGCGGCGGTAGAGCCGCTGCAGAATCCAGAAGATGATGGCGATCACCACCACCGCTATGATGAGCCAGAGGATCAACTGGCCGATCACTTCTCCGGAAATGGACATGTCCGTTCCTCCTTAGCGTACTCACTCGGCGGCTACTGGCCGCCTCGGCCCTGGCGTGCGATGCGCTTGAACATGCGCGTTTGTTCGGTCAGGGCGATTTCGGTCGGCAGGCGCTCCATTGACGACGCGCCGTAGAAGCCATGGCAATTGGAAGTGTTGTTCAGGATGAATTCGGCGTCCGCGGGCATGGCGACCGGGCCGCCATGGACCAGCACGATCACCTCGGGGTTGATCTTGAGCGCCGCTTCCGACCACGCCTCGACGAGCGCCGGGCAATCCGCAAGCTTGAGTGACGTCTCGGCTCCGATGCTGCCGCCCGTCGTGAGGCCCAGATGACAGACGATGATGTCGGCGCCCGCTTTCGCCATCGCCGTGGCATCGTCCGTGTTGAAGAC
The DNA here is from genome assembly GCA_001464855.1 of Rhizobiales bacterium Ga0077530. Classification (GTDB taxonomy): domain Bacteria; phylum Pseudomonadota; class Alphaproteobacteria; order Rhizobiales; family Hyphomicrobiaceae. The sequence goes on along the minus strand of LNEA01000733.1, from coordinate 635 downwards.
GTAGGGCGTGGTCAGCATGTCCTTGGCGCGCGCGGTCGCGATCATGTCCACTTCGAGCCCATACGACATTCCAGTCTCTTCCAGATTGGCGCGGAAGATGCCGTCGATGAGACCGACAGTCGGGAAATTCTGGACGCCGGAAAAGCCGATGCGCTTCAGGTCATCGAGGAACACGGACATGTTGCGGAACGGATCGGTGCCGTTGACGCCGGCGAGTACTGGCGTGTGGCGGACGACGGGGAGCACTTCAGCCGCCATCTCGACGACGATCTGGTTGGCGTCGCCATACGGCATCAACCCCGCGAGCGAGCCACGCCCGGCCATGCGGTAGCGGCCCGAGTTGTAGATTACGATGAGATCGATGCCGCCGGCCTCCTCGCACTTCGCCGATAGCCCCGTGCCGGCGCCACCGCCGATGATCGGCACGCCGGCCGCCATCATCGCGCGGAATTTTTCCAGGATCTTCTGACGCGGTATCATCGGGCCCTTTCTCCGCGGGATCGCGCGCGGCCGTCACCGTGCAGGTTGCGGAATGCTGCGACAAGGGCCGCTGCGAACTCCGGTGAATTGATGTGGTGAGGCAAGCTGATCAACTGGCGCGACGCGGTCTGGCGCACGGTTGCGACAAGCGAAGC
>LNEA01000732.1 GCA_001464855.1 Rhizobiales bacterium Ga0077530 | reverse complement strand
TCGGGCTGCGCGGCACTGATCGACGGACACTGCGATCTGGTGCTCGTGTTCGACATCGGCGGTGGCTCCTCGGAATTGATCTGGCTCGATCTCAACCGCAGCCGCAGCGGGTGGCGCCGCTCGATGGCCGATCGCATCGAGGCGCAGCATTGCATCGCCGCGTGGACCTCGCTGCCCGTCGGCGTTGTCACGATCGCCGAGCGCTTCGGCGGCCGTCATGTCGATGCCGAGGCCTTTGAGGCGATGGTCGACTACGTTTCTGGGCTGTTGGAGCCGTTCGAGACGGAGCACGGGTTCAGGAGCCGGATGCACAATCGCCGCGTCCATCTGCTTGGCACGTCCGGCACCGTGACAACGGTTGCCGGCATCCATCTGCGCCTGCCGCGCTACGATCGCAATCGCGTCGACGGCTGCTGGCTCAAGGCCGATCAGGTGCGTCAGGTGACGAGCGATCTGCTGGCGCGCGACTACGAGGCGCGGGTGAGCGAGCCGTGCATTGGACGTGACCGCGCCGATCTGGTGCTCGCGGGTTGCGCGATCCTGGAAGCGCTGATGCGGACGTGGCCGTGCGAGACGCTGCGGGTTGCCGATCGGGGGCTGCGCGAAGGAATCCTCGCAACGCTGATGGCCGAGGATGGCGTCTTTCGTCCCTCGCGGCGCGATAGCTGGCAATGAGCAGCGCTGACAAAGGCAAAGGCCGCGGTGCCGGCGGCGGAGCGGCGGGTGGCCCCACAGGCAACCGTTTCGGCGGCGAGCGGCAGCTCAAGGTGCGCCTCAAGACCGCGCGTCGGCGGAGCACGTCGTCACAGCGCTGGTTGGAGCGGCAGCTCAACGATCCCTACGTGGCGGCGGCAAAGCGCGACGGATGGCGGTCGCGCGCGGCCTTCAAGCTGATCGAGATCGACGACAAGTATCACTTTCTCAAGCCCGGCCAGCGGGTCGTCGATCTCGGCGCGGCGCCGGGTGGTTGGTCGCAGGTGGCGGCGATCCGGGTGAAAGCGGTCGACGGGCGCGGCGCGAGCCGCGGCGAGGTGGTGGCGATTGACTATCTGCCGGTGGATACGATTCCCGGCGTGACGCTGCTCGAACTCGACTTCCTCGACGAGAGTGCACCGGGAAAGCTCAAGGCATTGCTGCGTGACGGTGGCGCCGACGTTGTGCTCTCCGACATGGCGGCGCCGACGACCGGGCACACCGCCACGGATCATTTGCGCATCATGGGGCTCGCAGAGGCCGCCGCGACTTTCGCCGCGGAGATCCTCTCACCGGGCGGAACGTTCCTCGCCAAGGTGTTTCAGGGTGGCACTGAGCGCGATCTGCTCGCCGTCAAACCGAAGGCGAGCCGCGCCGATTCAGCCGAGCTCTATGTGCTGGCGACGGGTTTTCGCGGTCGGAGCTGACGCACCTACGCAGTGTCTCGGGCGGGCGCCCGCGCTTCGAACTGCGCGATGCTGACGTAGGCGATCGTCGCGGCGAGAATCCCAGCCAAATAGGGCGCCTCGAGGTCAAACAGGCTGGAACCCGCAAGCCAGACCAACGCGCCTGACATCATCGCTGCGATCGCGCTGAGTTCGCCGCCGAGGCGGGTGAACAGGCCGAACACCAGTGTCACAAACAACCCGGCGCTGGCGAACGCGGAAGCGGTCTCGACGAGATCAGAGATGTGCGCCGTTCGCAACGCGAGGACGTAGGCGCAGATGCCGAGACCGGCGACGCAGGCACGGGCGAGAGCGACCTTCGATCGCTCGCTGGCTGCCGG
>LNEA01000731.1 GCA_001464855.1 Rhizobiales bacterium Ga0077530 | reverse complement strand
CTGGTCGGCGCGGTGACACTCGGCTCTGCGGCGCCGCATCTGTTCGCGACCGCCGGGCTCGACTGGCGGCTCCCCGCCATCGCAGCCGGCGTCTGCGCAATCCTCGGCGCGATCCTGATCCGCTGGGCCGAGATCGGACCGAACCGTGGGCCCGCACCGCCTTTTCGTCTCGCGAACGCGTTCGATGCCTTCCGCAGCCCGTCAGTACGGCTCGCGAACTTCGGCTACTTCGGCCACATGTGGGAGCTCTACGCCATGTGGACGTGGATCGGCAGCTTCCTCGCCGCGAGCTTCGCGCTGCGCTACGGAAACGCTCCGCCGATCAGCGCGGGTGTCGTCACGTTCCTGATCGTGGCGAGCGGCGCCCTGGGTTGCCTCGTCGGTGGCTGGGCCGCCGACCGCATCGGCCGCACGGCTGTCACCATTACATCCCTCGCCGTCAGCGGCGCCTGCGCGCTGGTGATGGGTTTCGCATTCGGTGGTCCGGCTTGGATCATCGTCGCCATCGGTGTGGTGTGGGGCATGACGGTCGTATCGGATTCAGCCCAGTTCTCAGCATCGGTGACGGAACTCAGCGACCGCAGCCTTGTCGGCACGATGCCTGCTGACGATCCACCTGATGCCCTACGCCGTCGCGCGGTTGGGTTGGACCTACGGCTTCACGATCCTCGCGATCGGTCCGGCGCTTGGCATTTGGGCTATGGCGCGTCTACGCGCGCGCCCCGAGAGCATCCGCATCGCCGGCGGGCGCCGCTGAGGGCCCTCACGTCCCGCAGAACGTCGCCCGCACGACCTGCTCGGGACGCGGCGGTAGTGCGTACTCTCCTGCGTCCGGCTGATCGTCGAACGGCCGCGCCAGCACCGCGATCAGCCGCTCGAACGGCTGCAAATCGCCCTCCGCCGCTGCGGCCAGCGCCGCCTCGACGAGGTGGTTGCGCGGAATGAACGCTGGATTGACCGCCTTCATCGCGACTGATCGCGCGGCGGGATCGCCGCCTTCCAGCGCCAACCGTTCGCGCCACTTTACTGCCCAACCTCGGCATCGGCTGCCGGATTGCCCGCGGCGTCCGACAACCGCCGGAACGTCAGCGTGAAATCGGCCTTGTTCGCCGTCATCAGTTCCAGGAAATCTTTGATCAGCCCGGGATCCTCGGCCTGCGCCTCGGCAAGTCCGAGCTTGCGCCGGAAGCCCGCCGCGAATGCTGCTTCGAAGCGCCCGGGATAGGCATCGATCGCCGCCTGCGCGACCGGCAGCGCGGTTTCCTTGTCATCGCCGAGCAACGGCAACAGCGCCTCGCCGAGTCGCGCCAGATTCCACTGCCCGACGATCGGCTGGTTGCCGTACGCGTAGCGCCCGTGCTGGTCGATCGAGCTGTAGACCGTCGCCGGATTGTAGGTATCCATGAACGCGCACGGGCCGTAGTCGATCGTCTCGCCGGAGACCGCGACGTTGTCGGTGTTCATGACGCCATGGATGAACCCGATCTGCATCCAGTGCGCGACGAGCGCCGCCTGCCGCTCCATCACGCGGTGCAGCAGTGCGCCATACGGATTGGCATCGCCGGCCAACTCGGGATAGTGCCGCGCGATGACGTAGTCCGCGAGCGCCTTCAGCCCTTCGACATCGCCGCGCACCGCGAAGAACTGGAATGTGCCGACGCGGATGTGGCTCGCCGCGACCCGCGTCAACACCGCGCCCTGCAGCACCGTTTCGCGCATCACCGGCTCACCCGTGGCGACGGC
>LNEA01000730.1 GCA_001464855.1 Rhizobiales bacterium Ga0077530 | reverse complement strand
GCGGATTTTCTCGCCGGGCTTGATGCGCACGGTCGGGTCGACACTCGCGACCATGCTGCTGGGCCCGCACGTCACGTCGAGCAGGATTTCTGAACCCAACTGCTCCGCGACCTCGACGACGGCTTCGAACGTCAGGTTTTCAGGGTCCGTGCCGTCCGCGATACGCAGATCCTCCGGCCGAATGCCGAACGTCGCGGGCTTGCCGACGTGAGCGCCGAGGTGGGCTGCAAGATGCTCGGGCACGCCGATCTTCATCGCGCTGTTCGATGCGACGAGGCCACTGCCATTCTGGGCAATCGTCACGTCGGCGAAGTTCATCGCCGGCGACCCGATGAAGCCGGCGACGTACTTGTTGGCCGGGTTGTTGTAGAGCTCCAGCGGCTCGCCGAACGCGGTCGCCGAGCGTCATCGCCTCGACCTGGTCGTGCGTGACGTAGACCGCCGTCGTGCCGAGACGCGCGTGCAGCTTCTTCAACTCGACACGCATCTGCACGCGCAGCTTGGCGTCGAGATTCGATAGTGGTTCATCGAACAGGAACACCTGCGGGTTGCGCACGATCGCGCGACCGAGTGCCACGCGCTGGCGCTGGCCACCCGAAAGCTGGCGCGGCTTCCTGTGCAGGTGATCCTTGATACCGAGGATGTCGGCTGCGTGATTGACCCGCTTGGCGATCTCCGGCTTGTCGAATTTCCGCATCTTCAGACCGAACGCCATGTTGTCGTAGACGCTCATGTGCGGATAAAGCGCGTAGTTCTGGAACACCATCGCGATGTCGCGATCCATCGGCGGCAGCTCGTTGACGATCGTATTGCCGATTAGGATGTTGCCTTCCGTGATCGTCTCGAGACCCGCCACCATGCGCAGCGTCGTCGTCTTGCCGCAGCCCGACGGCCCGACCAGAACCACGAACTCCTTGTCCTTGATCTCGAGACTGACGCCCTTGACGGCATGGAAGTCGTCGTAGCGCTTGTGAACGTCGCGAATGCTTACCGTTGCCATTGCGTCTATCCCTTGACCGAGCCGGTGAGCCCCGAAACGTAGTGCTCAACAAAGAACGAGTAGGCGATCGCCACGGGTATCGAGCCGAGCAGCGCGCCCGCCATCAATGGTCCCCAGAAAAATACGTCGCCGCGTATCAGTTCCGATACGACGCCGACCGGCACCGTTTTCTGCTCGGGACTCGACAGGAACACGAGCGCGTAGATGAACTCGTTCCACGACAGCGTGAACGCGAAGATGCCGGCAGAAAGGATGCCCGGAACGGCGACGGGGATGATGATGTAGAGCATCGCCTGCCATCGCGATGCGCCGTCTATTCGGGCACATTCCTCGAGTTCTTTCGGGATCGCCTTGAAGTATCCCATCATCAGCCACGTACAGAACGGGATGAGGAACGTCGGATAGGTCAAGATCAGCGACCACGGCGTGTCGCCGAGTTTGTAGTTGCGGATGATCTCGGAGAGCGGAATGAACAGCAGCGTCTGTGGCACCAGATAGGTGATGAAGATGCCGGTGCCGAGGCTGCCGGCGAAGGCGAAATTCAACCGCGACAGCGCGTAACCCGCGAGCACCCCGCAGATCAGCGAGATCACCGTGGATGCGAACGCGATGAACATCGTGTTCCACATCCACGTCGCGAACATCGTCTCCGTGAACAGATACTTGATGTGATCGAGCGTCGGGTTCCACGTCCAGAAGGGCGTGTAATTCACCGCCCGCCACGGACGATACAGTTCGCCGTCCGGTCGGAAGGTGGTGATCACCATCCAGTAGAACGGGAACAGCAGGAAGATCAGGAACAGCGCGAGCGGAATGCGGAAGTACACCCACCGGCGCCAGGCTTCACCTTCGATCATCAGCGGACCTCCACGCGGCGGATGTAGAGAAGCTGAGCGATCACGATCAGCAGCAAAATCGGGAACATCGCGAGCGACACCGCGGCGCCTTGGCTGAGAAGCCCTGTGCCGACGCCGAGCTGGTAGGCGTAGGTCGCGAACAAATGCGTCGCGTTGGCTGGACCGCCGCCGGTCATGACGTAGACGATCTGGAAATCGGCGAACGTCTGGATGACCGAGAACAGCACGACCACCATCGTCACCGGCAGCAGCAGCGGCCACGTGATGTGCCAGAATCGCTGCCAGGGCCGCGCGCCGTCGATCGCCGCCGCCTCATTGAGGTCGGGGCTGATCGTCTGCAAGCCGGCGAGCAGCGAGATCGCGAAGAACGGCACGCCGCGCCAGATGTTGACGATGATGATCGACAGCATCGCGAGATCGCCGTCACCCAGCCAGTTGATCGCCGTGCGGATGAAACCGGTCTGGTAGAGCATCCAGTTGAGAACGCTGAACGTCGGATCAAACATCCATTTCCACGCGAAGGTGGAAAGCACCGTCGGAATGATGAACGGCAGCAGGATGAAAGCGCGCGTAAACGCCTTGAACTTGAACGTGCGATTGAGCAACAGCGCCAGCCAAAGTCCGAGCGCGAGCTTGAAGATCGTCGTCACCAGCGTGTAAAGGCAGGTATTCCACACCACCGCGTGGAAGATCGGATCGACCGCCAGCCGTCGAAAATTGTCGAGGCCGACGAATTCGCCGGGCACACCGACGCGCGAGTCCGTCACCGACAGCATGAGCCCGCGCATGAATGGATAGGCGATGAACAGCCCGAGCAGCACCATGGTCGGCAGCAGCAGCAACCAGGCCAGATTGCGCTCATTCTCGAGCGGTCGCCACTTGGGTTTGGCAACCGTCACTTCGCCGATATTCGACGCCGCTACAGCCATCAGCGGTTATCCCTTCGGATCGAGGCACGCGTTTGAAGTCGCGAGATCGGGCGGCCAGCCGTCATGTGCCAGCCGCCCGAGACTCTGAACGACCGGAGTGCAATGCACTCCGGTCGAAGCCAGACGTCAGGTTCGGAAGCGGTCAGCCGCCATAGATCGTCTTCAGCTGCGCTTCGCAGGCGGCGACGACCTCCTCGGCCTTCTGGCCGCGGATGTGCCCGGCGAACATATTGCCGATGAGGTACTTGGTGAGCACCTCGGCCGCCTTCGCATTGGGCTCGCCCGGATAACCCGGCGTCAGGCCGAGCTTGCCGGCAACCGCGAACGGCGCCATCACCGGATCCTTCTTCCACAGTTGGTGGTCTTCCCACCCCTGCGTGCCGGGCGTGTAGAAGCCAAGCCCGGTCGAGAACCACTGGTCGTAGTTCTCTTTCTTATGGATGAAGCGCAAGAGATCCTTGGTCGCACTGACGTTCTTCGAATAGCTCGGCACCACGTGCGACGTATAGGTGTGGAACCCGAACTGTCCCTTGGGGCCGCCCGGCAGCGGCGCATGAAGGATGTCGTCCTTGAGCGGCTTGCCGTCGGCTTGCTTGTATTGCTCGGGCTTGCGCGAGGACTCGATGTAGATCGACGCGCCATTCAGCGACGAGCAGATCGTGCCGGCGAGGAATGCGCGGTTGTTCGAGGCGTCGTCCCAGGCAAGACCGCCCTCGTCGAAGGACTCCTTCCACGCCGCACCCATCCACTTGACCGCCTCGATCGTTTCCTTCGAGTTGATGACGACCTTGCCCTTGTCGTCGATCTCAGCGCCTCCAAACGACCACAGCAGCGGATAGGCAAACGTCGGCGGATCGCCGAACGACTGGCCGAGCGACTGGCCGATCGGGTAGCCCTTGGCCTTCAGCTTCTTGCCGACGTCGCGATACTGGTCCCAGGTCTTCGGGAACTCGTTATAGCCCGCTTCGGCGAACCACGATTTGCGGTAGGCGTTCATCGCGCCGATGATCGCCATCGGCATCGAGAAGAATTTGCCGCCCGACGAACTGTTGGCGGAGCACAGTTTGTACCAGCCGCCCTGATCTTTCGCGATCTCGCCCGCGACATCGCTCACGTCGGCAAGGCTCGCCTGGTAGAGATGCGGATGATTGTTGAAGAGCATCAGCAGGTCGGGGCCGGCGCCCGACTGGATACCGGATGTGATGCGCGGCTGGAGATCGTTACCGTTGACGGTTTCGTAGCGCACCTTGATGCCGAGCGCCTTTTCGGCCTCCGGCAACAGCTTCTGGCGTAGAAGCTGGTCGCACGCCGGAACGAAGTCGTTCCACCGCAGCCAGTGCACCGTCGTCTGCTGAGCGTAGGCGGGCGCGCGACCGGTTGCGAGAATACCGGCAAGGCCGCCCGAGGATGCGGCGAGCGCACCCACTCCTGTCGTTTTAATGAATTTGCGACGTGAGATCCGCGTCATTCTGTAACCTCCCGATTGAACACCCCTTCTTAAGCGGCGCCGTTATCGACGTCCTATTTGGGTGAACCGTTAGCGTACGCCGAGCCCGTGTCGACGGCAAGCGGTCGCCACGGCTGGCTTTTTGGGCGGGTCAAAGACGTTCGGAATATCTCAATGCAATAGGAGCGCGGGGCGGTTCAGCGCCCCTGCCAGTTCGGCTTGCGCTTGGTGAGGAACGCGTCCAGTCCCTCGCGGAAATCGGCACTCGTGTACACCATGCCGACGATATCATCGTCGTTGACCTCGTCCGGGCGCTGGCGGAGGCGACGCAGCAGTTCCTTGGTCGCGCGCATGGTCAGTGGCGCATGTCCGGCGATCTGGCGCGCCAGTGCATCAGAACGCGCGATCACCGCTTCGTGATCATCTACGAGTTCGTTGACGAGGCCGATCCGCAGCGCCTCGTCGGCCTCGATCAGGCGCGAGGTATAGATCAGGTCGATGACGCGGGCTTCGCCCATCACCCGTACGAGACGTTCCAGCGTCGCCGCCGACAGGCAGTTGCCGAGCGTACGCGCGATCGGAAATCCGAACTTCAGCGATCGGGTCGCAACGCGCATGTCGCAGCAGGCGGCAATACCGGCGCCACCGCCGGTACACGCGCCGGTAATCGCTGCGATCGTCGGTACCGTGCAGCGCTCGACTGCCGTGAACACCTTGTCGGCATTCTTTTCGTAGGCGATGCCCTGCTCGGGCGTTTCGAAGCTGCGGAACAGCGAGATGTCGGTGCCTGCCGCGAAGGCTTTGCCGCCAGCGCCGCGGAACACGATCGCCTTCACCGACCCGTCCGCCGGCACATTCGTGCAGATGTCGGCGATGGCGTCGTACATCGTGAATGTCAGCGCGTTGAATTTCTCCGGCCGGTTCAGGGTCACCGTCAGCACGCCGCCGTCGACGCTCGTCAAAATCTCACTGGACACTCGACCACTCCCTGATTGTCATCGCGGCACGCCGCGCTTTACGCGACCTGCGCCACATCCTGGACCACGCCGACGATATCCCCGACGATCGCCGCGACGAGATGCTCATCCTCGCCTTCCGCCATAACGCGGATCACCGGCTCGGTCCCAGACGGACGAACGAGCAGGCGCCCCGTCGCCCCGAGCCGCGCACGACCGGATTCGATCGCCGCCAGGACCCGCCCATCCTCGAGCGGTGAGCCGTTGGCGAAGCGGACGTTGCGCAGCAACTGCGGCATCCGCTCGAAGCGATTGCAGACTTCGCTGACCGGGCGCCCCGTCGTCACGACCGTCGCCAACACCTGCAGCGCGGCGACGAGGCCGTCTCCGGTGGTCGCGAAATCGGAAAGGACGATGTGGCCCGACTGTTCGCCGCCGACGTTGAAGCCGTGCTTGCGCATATGCTCGACCACATGCCGGTCGCCGACAGCCGTGCGGATCATCGACAGGCCGAGCGTGCTGAGATAGCGCTCGAGGCCCAGGTTCGACATGACCGTTGCAACGACTCCGCC
>LNEA01000729.1 GCA_001464855.1 Rhizobiales bacterium Ga0077530 | reverse complement strand
TCCTAATCACGCACGATCTCGGCGTGGTCGCGGAAACGGCGCAGCGTGTCATCGTGATGTATGCCGGGCGCAAGGTCGAGGAAGCCGACGTCGGCGAGCTGTTCGCGCGACCGATGCACCCTTACACCCGCGGCCTGATGGCCTCGATCCCGCGTCTCGACTTGATGCGCGGCGAAGTGAAGGACGAAACGGAGCGGCTGCTCGAGATTCCGGGAATCGTGCCGCCGCTCAGCGCGTTGCCGCCAGGCTGTGCGTTCGCGCCGCGGTGCGCGCACGCGGATGAGCGCTGCCGAACCCAATATCCGCCTTACGAGCAGAAAGGTTCCGGCCACTGGGCTGCCTGCTGGCGTGCGGACGAGCTTTTTGGAGGTGCTCATGGATGACGGAACCGCCGCTATGGAGAGTTCCATGGGTCCTGCTGCAACCGGCGAAGCGGCCGAGATGCAGGCGCGCGCGAGCAATCCGCCGGCGCTCGAGGTCCGCGACCTGAAGAAGCATTTTCCGGTCAAGAAGGGGCTGCTCAGGCGGACGATCGGCCAGGTCTATGCGGTCGATGGAATTTCGTTCTCGATCCGCGCCGGCGAGACGCTCGGGCTTGTCGGCGAATCCGGTTGCGGCAAGTCGACCGTCGGACGCGCTATCCTGCGGCTCGTCGAGCCGACGTCGGGCAGCATCCAGATCGAAGGCAAGGAAATCACCGGCCTCTCGAAGCGAGAGCTCAGGCCGTACCGACGCGAGATGCAGATCATTTTCCAGGATCCATTCTCGTCGCTCGATCCCCGCATGACGGCCGGCGACATCGTCGGCGAGCCACTCAAGGTTCACAACGTCGGCACGTCGGCGGAACGCCGCAAGCGTGTGGCGGAGATCTTCGCCCGCGTCGGGCTGCGTCAGGCGCAGATGGACAACTTCCCGCACCAGTTCTCGGGCGGCCAGCGGCAGCGGATCGGTATCGCGCGCGCGCTCGCACTCAATCCGAAGCTCATCATCGGCGACGAGCCGGTGTCGGCGCTCGACGTGTCGATCCAGGCCCAGGTGATCAACCTGCTGATGGATCTGCAGCAGGAACTCGGACTCGGCTATCTCTTCATTTCGCACAATCTCGCCGTGGTCGAGCACATCTCGCACAACATCGCGGTGATGTACCTCGGTCGTATCGTCGAGTACGCCGACAAGCGCACGCTCTTCACGAAGCCGCGCCATCCCTATACCGAGGCGCTGCTGTCCGCAGTTCCGTGCTCGAAGGCGATGTACCGAGCCCGATGAAGCCGCCGTCCGGTTGTCACTTCCACACGCGCTGCCCGATCGCGCAGGATCGCTGCAAGGTCGACAGCCCGCCGCTGCGCGAGGTGGGCGGTGGGCAAAAGGTAGCGTGTCACTTCCGGTAAGGAGTGACGCGTCAGGACGCGGTTTTTATCGCTTCAAACGCTGCGAGCGCTCGCGCCCGCGCGGTTTTGTGATCGACGATCGGGAGAGGGTAGGTGCGGCCGAGCACGACGCCGGCTGACGCCAGCGTCTCAGCGCTTGCTGCCCACGGCGCATGGATTTCGGGCGCCGGCATCTGGGAGAGTTCGGGGCACCATTTGCGGACATAGTCGCCCTCAGGGTCAAAAGTCTCGCCCTGCTTCACGGGATTGAAGATGCGGAAGTAGGGCGCGGCGTCGACGCCGGAGCCGGCGACCCATTGCCAGCTCGCAGCGTTAGCCGCGAGATCGGCATCGACCAATGTATCCCAAAACCACGCTTCTCCTGATTGCCACGGCTGGAGCAGATGCTTGATCAGGAAAGATGCCGTAATCATGCGGACGCGATTGTGCATCCAGCCTGTGGTCCAGAGTTCGCGCATTCCCGCGTCGACAATCGGGTAACCGGTTTGACCGCGCTGCCAGCGTTCGAGATGCTCGCGATTGGGTGCCCAAGGGAAGTGCGCGAACTGTTCGCGGAAGGGGGCATCAGGGAGCGAGGGCGTGTTGACGAGAAGATGATAGGAAAATTCCCGCCACAGCAGTTCCTTGACGAACACTTCGGCGCCGCGCGATGAGGCCGGGTCGGCTGCGGCCACCGCGCGAGCGCTCTGCCAGCATTGGCGGATGCTGATTTCGCCGTGATGCAGATAGGGCGAGAGCCGCGATGTGCCGGAGTGGTCGGGCCGGTTTCGCTCGTCGTG
>LNEA01000728.1 GCA_001464855.1 Rhizobiales bacterium Ga0077530 | reverse complement strand
ATCCGCCGCCAGGGCATCTATTTCGCGATGGTGACGCTGGCTCTAGCGCAGATGGTCTTCTTCTTCTGCCTGCAGGCGAAGTTCACCGGCGGCGAGGACGGTATTCAGGCGGTGCCGCGCCGGCCGCTGCTCGGGTTCCTCGACATCACCAACGATTTCAACTTCTACTACGTCGTGCTCGCGATCTTCGTCGTCGGCTTCCTGATCATCTATCGCACCATCCATTCGCCTTTCGGCCAGGTGCTGAAGGCGATCCGCGAGAACGAGCCACGCGCCATCTCGCTCGGCTATCACGTCGATCGCTATAAGCTTCTGGCGTTCGTCTTGTCGGCGACACTCGCTGGGTTGGCCGGCGGCACAAAAGCGATCGTGTTCCAGCTCGCGTCGCTTACCGATGTCACGTGGCAGATGTCCGGCGAGGTCGTACTGATGACGCTGGTTGGCGGCATGGGTACCGTGTTCGGCCCGATTGCCGGCGCCGCCATCATCATCACGATGCAGAACTACCTCTCCGGTTTCGGCGAATGGGTACTCGTCATCCAGGGCGTGATCTTCGTCATCACCGTCCTGCTGTTCCGGCGCGGCGTCGTCGGTGAAATCGCAGCGCTGGCGAGCCGCATGATGCGCGCACCGGACGGCACCTCAAGCAACGAGGCGACGGTCGCCAAGGCCTCCGCTCAATCGACTTGAAGCAATGCCCGCGTTCAGCGCAGCGCGGCGACGTCGATATCGAGCCAGCCGACGGGTGTGGTCGTCGCGCGATCCCCGGCACGCAGCAGCACCGTCGTCGTGCCCGACTCGACAACTGCCGGGCCATCGATCGCCTGCCCCGGTGCGAGTTCACCGAACGCGTAGATCGGCACGTCGCGCCATCCGCCGAGGTAGATGCGGCGATGCCCGCGCGGCGCGGCCGGCCGCCCGCTCGCGAGATTGCCCTCCTGCGGCAGGCTCGGCAGCTCGCCAACGGCCGTGACGCGAGCATTGACGAGCACCGCCTCCTGATCGCGGAGCGCGTAGGTGTAGAGCGCCTCGTGACGCGCATGGAACGCGACCGCCATCTGCTGCACGAGATCCGGACTCTCGAAATCAAGCCCATCCAACGGCACGTTGACTTCAAAAATCTGCTCGCCGTAGCGCATGTCGGCGGAGCGGCGCACATGGATCGGACCGCCGTGAGCGGCCTCGGCGAGACGCGCGCGCCCCTCTGCTTCCATGTCGCGGTAGGCGGCGCGCAACGCGTCGGGGTCGAGGGAACTGGCGTCGCCGATGTGCGTGCGCGCGATCTCGCAGCGCAGATCGGACGCGAGCATGCCCCATGCCGAGAGCACCGCGGCGAGACGCGGCACGATCACGCGGCGAACGTCGAGTTGGCGGGCAACATCAGTGACGTGCAGACCCGCGGCACCGCCGAAAGACAGGATCGCAAAACGTCGCGGATCTACGCCGCGGCGCACGGAGACGAGGCGGATGCCCTCGGCCATACGCGTATTGATGATGCGGTGGATGCCTTCCGCCGCGACCATGCGGTCGATCGCGAGCGCGCTGGCGGTGCTGTCGACGGCGGCTTCGGCTGCAGCGCGATCCAGGCGCGCCTGACCGCCGAGGAAGCTCTCCGCATCGAGAAACCCGAGGACCAGATTGGCGTCGGTCACCGTCGGCTCGGTGCCGCCGCGCCCGTAGCACGCGGGACCGGGACGCGCCCCCGCGCTCTCCGGCCCGACATGAAGGACGCCGCCTGCGTCGATGCGCGCGATGGAGCCGCCGCCCGCGCCGATGCTCGCGATGTCCATGCTTTGCAGGGCGACGCGCTGGCCGGCGAGGCGGCGGTCTGAAGCGATGGCTGCTTCGCCGCCGACGACGAGCGAGATGTCGGTAGAGGTCCCGCCCATATCGAACGGGATGAGATCGCCATGACCGACGATGCGTGCCGCATACTGGCTGCCGGCGACGCCACCCGCGGGGCCGGACAGCACGCTGCCGGCCGAAAGCCGCACGGCTTCCGGAATGGTCGAGACGCCGCCGTGCGATTGGATGATGAGCACTGGCCCGGAGAACCCGGCGTCGGTCAGCCGTGTCGCGAGGCGCGTGAGATAGCGCTCCAGCACTGGACCGACGTAGGCGTTGACCACCGTCGTGCAGATGCGATCGTACTCCTTGATCTGCGGCAGTACCTCGGACGAGCGACAGACGTAGACGCCGGGCAGCGCGGCACGCACCGCCGCCATGGTCTCGCGCTCGTGCTCGACATTGCACCAGGCGTGCAGATAGCAGATCGCCACCGCCTCGACGCCGTCGCGGGCGAGTGCCGCGAGAGCTGAATCAAGCGACGCGCGGTCGAGTGGGATCTCGGTGCGGCCATCGGCGCGCATCCGTTCACGCACGCCAAGACGACGCTGTCGCGGGACGAGTTGCACCGGCGGCGGCTGACGCAAGTTGTAGCGATCGTCCTTCAGGCCCTCGCGCATCTCGATGATATCGCGATGGCCTTCAGTGGTGAGCAGACCGACCTTGGCGCCCTTGTGCTCGAGCAGCGCATTGGTTGCGACCGTGGTGCCGTGGACGATGATGGCGGTCTCGGCCAGCAGGGTTGCGCGATCGAGCGATAGCGCCGCCGCCAACCGTTCGAGACCGTCCATCACGCCGAGCGATTGGTCCTCCGGCGTCGACGCCGCCTTGGCGATGGTGACACGGCCGGCACCATCAACAGCCACCATGTCCGTGAACGTGCCGCCAACGTCGATACCGATGCGATACATGGAGACCTCTCAGCGCGACACGAAGCCGACGTCGACGTCATGCGCACGCGCTTCCGTGGCGCGCTCGGATGGCGCGCCCCATCCGCCGCCGCCACCGGAGTGGGCGTGAATGACGTCGCCGGGATGCAGCGTCACGCCGGTCTCTTTCGTCTTGAGCAGCCGGTCGAAGCGTCCTTCGGATTCGAGCCAATAGCTGTGCGGCTTGCCGTCAGCGCCGCCGAGCAGACCGCAAGCTCCGTACGTCACGCCATCGCCGGCGGTGTTGGCGACGGCCGGTTGCGTCGTCTCGATGACCAACTCGAGTTCGCCACCGGGCCCGCCGCGATAGCGCCCGTCGCCGCCGCTGTCGGGACGGAATTCGTGGCGACGGAAGAACAGTGGAAAGCGCACCTCGTGCACCTCGAGGCTGCCGAACTTGATGCCGCCCGCCGCCTGCCATTCGCCCGCTCCGGGCCAGCCGTCGCCGGCCGACGATCCGCCACCGCCCGGGCGCGCCTGGAACAGATGCCAGATGAACGGCCGCGAGGTGCGGGGATCGACGCCCTGCACCGCGATGCGGAACCGCCGCCCCCAACCGGCCATCGCACGCTCGGGGCACGCCGGCGCCAGCGCGCGGATGATCGCCTCGATGATTTCCTGGCCGCAGTGGTTGGTGCACAGCGTCACGGGCGCGCCGGGCCGCGGCCACACGACCGTGCCTTCCTTGAGCTTCACGTGCAGTGGCCGGAATGCGCCATCGTTCTTCGGCGTATCCGGGTCGATCAGATACGCGAGCGCCACGACGACCGCCGAGTGTGTATTGGCGAACGACGAATTGATGAAGCCGACAACCTGCGGATGGCTGTCGGTCAGGTCGACTTCGAGATCGCTGCCGCGCTTGGTGATCCGCGCGCGAATATGGATGTCGGTGAACTTGTGGCCGTCATCGTCGAGGAACGCCTCGCCCTCGTAGACGCCGTCCTTCCATTCGGAAATGATCGCGCGCACCTGCCGCTCGGCGCCGTCGAGCACAGCTTCGACAGCGGCGTGCGCGGTTTCCGAACCGAACTCTTGGAGCAACTGCGTGAGGCGCCGCTCGCCGATCCGCGCCGAGCCGATCATCGCGGCAAGATCGCCCCTGAAGTCGCGGGGATGGCGGACATTGAGCACGATCATCTCGTAGACGTCTTCGCGCCGCACGCCGCGGTCGTAGAGTTTCAGCGGAGGAACGCGCAGGCCCTCCTGGAAAATCTCGGTGGCGCTCGCGTTGTAGGCACCGTGCGTGGCGCCGCCGATGTCGCTCTGGTGTGAGCGGTTGATCGACCAGAACGCGAGGCGATCGCCATCGAAGACGGGAACGAATGCGGTGAGGTCCGGGAGATGGTTGCCGCCACGGTAGGGATCGTTGAGCAAATAGACGTCGCCGGGCTGGATCGTGCCCTTGAAAAAATCATGGACGGCGCGCGCCGCAAAAGGGAGCGCGCCGACGTGGATGGGCACATGCTCCGCTTGCGCAATCAGTCGGCCCTCGGGATCGCAGAGCGCGGTCGAGAAATCGCGGCTCGAGTTGAGGATCTGCGAGTAGGACGTGCGCAGCATCGCCTCGCCCATCTCCTCGACAATGGCGCGAAGCCGGTGCTGGATCACCGAGACTGTGATCGGATCGACGGCGATGCTCATGTGTGGATGATCCTGGCGGATCGCGCAGCGTGTCGCGCGGGACAATCGATGCGTGACTGTAGCCCGATCGCGACGGCGCTGAAAAGTCCGATCATCCCAACGCGCGTTTAAGCGCCGCGACGAGGCAGTCACAGTCGGCCTCGTCGTTGTAGACGTGCGGCGAAATCCGCAACCGCCCGAGCCGCGGTGCCGCATAGACCTGGATCGGGGAAGCCGAGGCTCAGGATGTGCGGCGCGCGCAGATGCTCGTCCGGGACGCTGATCGGCAGTCCAGCAACGCCGTCCGCGATGCGTCGCGTCAGTACCGCCAGCCGCTCGACAACGGCTCCCGCACCCCACGCCGCCATCATTTCCATGCCGATCGACGCCATTTCCATGGAGATGAAATGATCGCGCTCGCCCATGTCGTAGCGGCGCGCATTAGGCTGATAGCGGGTGTCGGCAAAGTACACAGGGTTCTCCGCCTTGACGTTGCGGCGACCGAACGCTGTCTGCTCGAGCGGCACACCGCCCTGGTGACGCTTGGCGACGTAGACGAAGGCGCGACCGTAGGGACCGAGCACCCACTTGTAGGTCGGAAAAATCAGGAAATCGGGATCGAGGCGCTTGACGTCGGTCGCCAGCACGCCGACGCCATGCGTCGCATCGATGAGAAACGCCGCGCCTTGCCGCTTCAACGCCACCTGCACACGATCGATGTCGACGAGGCCACCATCCGACCAATGCACCGACGAGATCGAGGCGAGCGACAGCGGCGGTGCTCCCGATCGCTCGATCGCGGCAAGAATGGCGCTCGTCCAGTCGCCGTTTGACGGTTGCGCTACCGTCTCGATGGTGAAGCCTTGTGCCTCGGCTCGTGTCATCCATTCGAGGACGGGTGAGGTGTGGTCGTTCTCGAGCACGAGCACGCGCGAACCTTTGGCGGGCGCGAAGACTTTGCCAGCGATTGCGACGCCGTAGCCGACGGAAGAAACGAGCGCCACGTCACCCGCGTCCGCTCCGATGAGGCGCGCCGCCGCCGCCCGCGCGCGCTCGTGCTGGGCGTCAGCAAAATCGCCACCGAGTTTCCACGGCTGGCCCTTGCGACCGACGGCGGCACGCGCGGCCTCTTGCGTCGCCAGCGGCAAGGGGCTCCAGGCGGCCGCATTCAGGTAGGCGATGTCGCGAGGGATATCGAACTGGTGACGTTGCGAGGCGAGCATGAGAACTCCGTTTCCATCGGCGACGCCCCAACCACCCGGTCGCGGCCGTCGCTAGCCATCCGTATCGGTGTCCTTCGCCACCGATCGCGCGTTGACCGGTGCATCCTGCCAGAAACGCTCCATGGAAAGATAGGTGAAGGACGCCGACCAGCCGATCAGCACGAGGCCGTTGAGGGACTCGAAGCCGGCG
>LNEA01000727.1 GCA_001464855.1 Rhizobiales bacterium Ga0077530 | reverse complement strand
CGCACGGCCTTGTGCAGCGCGCTGATCAGATTGTAATGGCCGTCGCGGCTCTTGTCGTAGAGCGGCGCGCGGCGCTGGACGAGGGTGACGAGCGACGCCGTAGTGAGCGGCGGTTCGCCAGACGCCACGGCGGCGAGGACTTCCTCGGCGAGATTGATCAATGCACGACCGTCGCCATCGGCCATCCCCACGATCGCGACCCGCGCATCGGCGTCGACCGGTAATGCCCGCCCCGCCTCCTGCTCGACGCGCGCGATCAGGTCACCCATCGCGATGTCGTCGAGTCGATTGAGGACCAGCGTCGTCGCTCGCGACAGAAGCGCGCCGTTGAGCTCGAATGACGGGTTCTCAGTCGTCGCGCCGACCAGCGTGATTGTGCCGTCTTCCATGTGCGGCAGGAAACCGTCCTGCTGGGCGCGATTGAACCGATGGATCTCGTCTATGAATAGGAGCGTGCCGCGGCCCTGCTGGCGGCGTGCCTTGGCGCGGTCGAAAGCCTTGCGCAGGTCTTGCACGCCCGAGAAGATCGCCGAGAGCTGTTCGAACTCGAGCTTCGTTTCCAGCGCGAGCAGACGCGCGATTGTCGTCTTGCCGACGCCAGGCGGTCCCCACAGGATGAGGTTCGGTAACCGGCCCGCGCGGAGCATCCGGGTCACCTGGCCGACGACGTCGGAAAGGCGCGTCGGCCGCATCCGGTCTGCGAGCGGACGCGGCGCGCCCTGCTCCATTCCGGCGGCTTCAAAGAGATTGGTCATGGCACCGACCGTGGCAATGATCGCGCGGTGCCGTCAAGTGCAGCGCTTCAGGCGGTTCGCTTGATCAGAAAGCGGTAGAGGCCCCCGGTTTCATTGCTTTCGACCAGTTCGTGCTTGGTCTGGCGGCAGAAGGCCTCGAAATCCCCAACGGCGCCGGGATCGGTGGCCAGCACTTCGAGTGTGCCGCCGACCGGAACCTCGGCAATCGCCTTCTTCGCCTTCAGGATCGGCAGCGGGCAATTGAGTCCCTTGGTGTCGAGCGTCTTGTCGGCCATGCCTGGATCTCCGTACGCATTCTCGGCTCTAGGTCGGTCGATGCCCGATTGCGCAAAAGGCGCCGGCCGCTTCATATTCATGGTTGCGTATAATTGAATGAACCCATGACGTCGAGGGGGCAAGGCAGCGTGCAGCCGTTTCTCGTGACGCATGACATCTTCCGGCGGCCGGCGTTCGGACGCCATCACCCGCTGGCGACAGGTCGGCAGGCGGCGGTGATGGACCTCATCGACGCGCTCGGCTGGCGTGATCCGGCGCTCACACGGGTGCCGGACATTCCGGGGCGCGCGGTGCTGGAGCGGTTTCACGCGCGCGAATACCTCGATGCGCTGGAGCAAGCGGACGCCACGGGCCGCGCAACGGCCGAGATGCGCGCGCGCTACAATCTCGGCACCATGGAGTGCCCGGTCTTTGCTGGCCTGTGGGATCGGGCGCGCGCGACCGTCGGCGGTTCGATGTTGGCGGCGGAACTGGTGCTGGCGGGCGGCGTGGCGTTCCATCCGACCGGCGGGACACATCACGGAATGCCCGGGCGCGCGTCCGGGTTCTGCTATCTCAACGATCCGGTGTTCGCGGTCCAGCGGTTACTCGACGCCGGGTTGACGCGGGTGCTGCATGTCGATCTCGACGCGCATCATGGCGACGGCGTCGAGGCCGTGTTTGCGGATGACCCGCGCGTGCTTCTGGCATCCATCCACGAGGACGGGCGCTGGCCAGGGACAGGGCGGGTGACGGATACGCTCGGTGGGCGTGCGGTCAACGTGCCGGTGCCGCGCGGGATCAATGACACGGAATACGCGCTGGTGCTGGATGACCTGATGATGCCGTTCGTGCGCTCGGTCGAGCCCGAAGCGATCCTGGTGCTGCTCGGCGCGGACGGGCTGGCCGGCGATCCGCTGTCGGCGATGCGGCTGTCGAATACTGCACTGTGGACCGCTTGCCGAGAGCTGATCGCGTTGGCGCCGCGCGCGGTGATCCTCGGTGGCGGTGGGTACAATCCGTGGACGACGGCCGGCCATGACATCGGCGGCGCATTGCCGGACGACGCGCAGGCGATCCTGAGCAAGCTCGACTGCGATCTGGTCGACGACGAGGATCGCGATCCGTTGTGGCTGACGACATTGGTCGATGCGCCGAACGCGGGGCCGATCCGACCGGACGTGGCGGAGTTGATTGAGCGCCATCCGATGCGAGCGCAATCACCTCGGTGAGAGGGTACGCTCCATGTAGACCGCGTCGTCGCCGTAATCCCTGAGCTTGCGGCGGAGGGCATCGGTCGTGGCGTCTTCGAAGTCGAGTTTTTGCCAGTAAGCATCTGCGCCATTCACTGCGACGAGCATGGCAACGAGATAACCCGCTTCGGCCGCGTCCTGGAGCACATGATTGATGACAGCGCGGACCTGTCCGCCACCGCGCCCGGCCGGATCGACCGCGACATCGTGGATGTACCAACAGTCGGCGTCTCGCGGGATTTCGCCCAGCATCTGATGGAGTGCCGGTGGGCGATGCCGGGTCCAGGGATGGCTGAACATGTAGCCGATGAGGCCGGCCGCCCCGTCGAGAACATAACAGCCGGACGGCGCCAAGCGGATGCGCTCGTCGAAGACCTCAACGCCTTCCGCGTAGAGGCCGAGATGGGCGGTGGATAGCCGAGCGATCTCGGCCGCGTCGCCCGGCATGGCCGGCCGCCATTTGAAGGACTGCGTCATGGTAGGATCGTCTTGACGGCCAAACGAGCATTCTGCAATGGCCCATTGCCTGATATTCGCGAATGTGAATATGATCAGACGATGAACTG
>LNEA01000726.1 GCA_001464855.1 Rhizobiales bacterium Ga0077530 | reverse complement strand
TTCATCTCCTCGCGCTTGTTCTCAGGCCAAGTCGAGTACGTGATGTCAGGCTCCGGTCACATCGCCGGCGTCATCAATCCGCCGATCGAAGGAAAGCCACCAAAGTACCAGTACTGGACCAACTCCGATCGCGTCGAAAGCATCGAGGAGTGGATTGAAGGCGCCAAGGAAACGCCGGGGTCCTGGTGGCCGCACTGGACGGCATGGCTGAAGAAGCAGTCCGGCGGATTGATTGCCGCGCGCGAACCGGGCGCAACACTGGGCGTCATCGAAGACGCTCCAGGATCGTACGTGCGGGCAAAGGGCTAGTGTTCCGCGGACGCCGATGGCGGTGCAAGCGGCCGCCCCTCATCCCGACCTTCTCCCCGTTGAAGGAACGGGGAGAAGGGGAAGTGGCGTAGCGATCGAAGATCGCGAGGTGAGAATGCCGACCGGCGATCACCGCGGGAATTTATAGACTCAAGCCTCTCGCGATTTCTTCCGCGACGTTGCGGCGGGCGGCGATTTCGGCGTCGAGAAGCTGCTCGCTGCGGCTGATGACGCTCAGGCGCTCCTCCTGAGCCTTCAGTGTATCGAGATAGCGGCGACCAAGATCGTTCCTGGTCCTCGCCGATACTTTTCCGTTCCGCGACGAGCTGATTCCGCTGAGACTGCGCCCGCGTGATCTCGGCGATGGTCTCGCCGAGGCGCGTGATGGCCGTCTTCAGGGCCGGGGTCTCGTTCTCGAGCCCCTTGATCGTGGCCATGATCTTCTCCGGCGCCAGCGTCGTCAGGCGGACGCTGCGCTGGTCCGTGCGCTCGAGCACCAACGTCGACTTGGCGGCGCGGCCCTTCGGTGCGTCGATCTTGAAGCGGAAGCGGGTCGGCGTCTCCTCGATCTCCTGCTGGTCGGCAGAAGGCGTCCAGCCGGTCGCGCGCGGTTCCTCAACGATGATCTCACGATCCTCCTCAGTCGGCGGCGTCACCTCGTAGGCGACCGTCCGGCGCGAGCGCGTCGTGATCGTGAGTTCGCCGTTGATCGACTTGCCGAGCGTGGTGCGCTGGACGCCTTTGTCCTCGCGGCGGATGTCGGTCTTGGTGTCGAGGGCGAGCGTGACAAACTTGAACGTGCCTTTGGGCAGCAACGGTAGCTGCGCGTCGCCGACGAAGTGCGTCGCGCCCTCGCCGCCCTGCTCGAACGTCGTGACGATGCCGGCCGGCAGCGTTGACTCGCTATCGTTGCGGAGACGGACCGCCGCGAGCGGCCGGCGCGCGTGCGTGTCGGGCTGGTAGAGCCAGGTGCGGGTGCCGGCGATCTCGCGGTCGAGAAAGGGCACCATCATGGTGTGTCCGGTCGCCAGCGAGACGCGGGCCGGGAATTTATAGAGGAGCTGGGTCGGGGCCTCCTCGGCCTCGGCGGCAAGGGCCGCGGAACCGAGCGTATCGGGCGGTGGCGGTGGCGCAGCAGCGGCGGGAGCGACGGCCTCGAACGAGCGGCGAGCCGCCATCCCCAAGCTGACGGGGGCGGGCGGCGCTGGGCGCGCGGCCATGCGTTCGGATGGCGCGCCGTCGCTGTCGTCTTGCTTTGGCAGTAGCTTTTGGCCCGCCGTCACCGGCACCTCGATGCGGTCCGAGAAGAAGGCGGTGTAGAGCGATTGGCGGAGCGCGACGGGATTGCCGGACACCAGCGTCAGCTCGACGTCCTTCCAGTCACCACCTGTGAGGTTCTCGACCACGGCCCAGCCTTGCAGACGGGCCTTCGTGCCGTCCTTCGGCAGTACGAGACGATAGGACGTCTTCCACACGGGCGCGGCGACCACGTAGCTGATCGCGATCGGGCGTTCGCCTTCGCCGAGGATGTCGAGCGAGAGCTTGCGGCGTTCCTTGGCGCGGTTTTCCGACAGTCCGAGCAGCGCGCGGTCGATTTGTGCCTTGGCCTGCGGATCGGTGAACTGGAGCGCGGTGACGTCTTCGAGCACGGCCTGAACCAAGCCGGCGTCGGTCATCAGGCTGAGGCGGTGGCGGGTCAGCGTGCCGCCGTCGCCGGGCAGGCGCACCTCGAACGGCTCGACGCGGAAGACGCGGCCCTTGGCTGCGACTTGGCCGGCGATCTCGATCTCGCTGCCAACCAGCGCGTTGAGCAGCGCGCTCGGTGAATTGAGTGCTTCGGGGCCGAACGGGAGGTCGCGGAAGAGTTCGGTCAGCGGGGCCTTGCCCGGCAAGCTGACGGCGCCGATACCGCCTGCGCGATCGAATACGGTGAGACTTTTCAGGAGGTCATCGACCTGATCGAGGCGTACCGCGAGATCGATGCTGGTGCCGCCGGCGACGGAGCCGGAATGCGTAAACTGCGCGAGGCCGATGCTCGCGAGCACCACTCGGCGCAAGGGCAACTCGGCGGCGCCGACGGGTGTGGCGCCGAGGCTCGCGAGCAATAGAGCCATGGCGATCCGGCGAGCGTTGCGGCGCCGAAGCGGCCGAACGGCGGATGTGTTCGGGGCTATGCCGCCGGAACGGAGTCCGCGGCCGATGGGCATGGGCGGCGTCGATCTGCAATTCGGCATGGGGATTCCTGAAATTGGAGCCGGACCGGCGACTGGCCGGTGGCAAGTTCTGCGAACATGAAGCACGGTGCCAAGCCGGATGCCGCCCCCGACTCGGCGCCTGCCTGATCGCTGCGCGCTCGGCGCATCGACGGGATAACTCAACCAAAGCTTATGGTCGGAATTGCAGCAGCCGTCGCCGCCAGCGGTCGGAAGGATAGACCCTATTGCGAGTAGGTGTCGGAGAACGGATTGAACGGCCGCTTGGTCCGCGTCGGGCGTGACGCCGGGGGCCTCGGTGGCGGAGGGGGCGCCGTTGCCTGAGGTTCGCCGGTGCCGCCGGCCGGAGCGGGCCCCGGTTGGACGGCGCCTTCCTTGGCTTGGTCTGCTGTCAGCCCGCTCTCTGCCGCGCCGCCTTGTGGAACGGGCGTTGGGCCGGCCGCAGGTGCTGCTGTGCCGGGCGCGGGTATGGGGAGGACTTGCGCCGGCGGCGGCGACCCGGCTTCGCGCAGGCGCTGGGCTTCGAGCGCGCGCTCGGCGTCGCGGGCACGTTCGCTCTCGATCAGGCGCTGGCGGTCAGCCTCCAGGCGGGCGCGATTTTCGTCGATCCGGCGCAGGCGTTCGAGTTCGTCGACCTCGCCCTCCATGCGCCGCACGCTCAATTCACGCTCGAGCGCGTCGAACTGAAGTTGCGGTTCGATCGAGGCGAGCTGCGCCAGAGGACCGGCCCACACGATCGTCACGCCGGGGAGCGCGCCGCGCGGTTTGGCTCCCTTCCGCGCCGCGGCCGTCGCGCCGTCCAGTTTCCATTCGCTGTCGATGCGCTGGCTGTCGAGGTCGATGACGGTCGTTCCAGAAACGCGGCCCGATCGGGTTTCGGCAATGATTGGAGCGGTGCGAACGTGCCCGTCGGCGACGGTGATCGCGATCCGTCGCCGCCCAAGCGCAATGGGGTCGGTGCCGAGACCAGTGTGCCGCCCGGTGCGAGAATTGCCTCGCTTGCGTCTGTGATGGCGGTCGGCGAGAGGTGGTTGAGGATCGCATCCGACAGGCGTATCTCGCCCGACCCGGAGAGCGCGGCGATGAGACCGCGTCCCGTCAGCGCCGTACCGGCGACGTCGAGGATGAGCTGGACGCGTCCGGCGACCGGAGACGGCCGCGCGCCGGGTGCGGTGGCGCTTGCGATTTCGGCCCCATCGATGCGCAACGACCCCTTGAGCGATACACCTGCCGGTGCCTTGGCGAGCGCGAAGCGTCCGGTCGCCTTGCCGCCGCTCGCATTGGCGTCGACGAGGCGCGCATTGCGCAACGCGACACCGCTCGCGACCTGGAACTCCGCGGCATCGAGCGTGATGGTGCCCTCGAGTCCACCCAGGCGATCGAGATCGAATGGCGCCTCCGGCCACCAGGATGCCGGCTCCACTCGCGCTGGCGCCTGGACTGCGGCGCCGAGGCGCTCATCGAGGATCGGCACCAGGATGCGGCTGAGATCGGCGCGGTTCGATGCAAGCTTTACTTCGATGCGCTTCACAGGCTTGGAGGCATCGACATCGACCGAGCCTCTCAGGCGCGCATCGGCAAGCGCCAAGTCATCCGTTTCGAGCTTGAGGCGCTGGTTGGCGAAACTCACACCGATGCGGCCGACGACGGGAACGCCAGCGAGCCGTTCGTTGCGCCCGAGGGCCGTTGCGGCGAGCAGGTGCGCGAGATCGTCAGCGCGGAGCTGGAGCGTGCCAGCGAGTTCGGGATTTGCTCCTTGAGGCGCGCGCAAGCGACCGCGCAGTTCGCCGCGCAGGCCGGCGCTCTCCAGCGCAGCCAAGGTCTGGAACCCGTCGCTGAGCTGCCCGACCGCGGTGAAGGTCAGGCGCGCCGGCATCGCGATGCGGGCGGATGGTGGCGCGGTCCAGCCATCCGGTGCGATCTGGGCGAGCAGGCTGGTGAGCGCAGGAACATCGGCGCCGGCGCGTCGCGGCGTGGAGAACGTGGCGGCGACCCGGCTTTCGCCGATCGTGCCATCGAGTGTCAGGCGGGCGCCGCCGGCCGGAGCGCCGGTTTTTGGAGAGAGCTGCAGGCGACCCGCGAGGCGCAATGGTGAAATGCGTCCTAGGCGCTGGGGGTCGAGGACGCCGGTCGCGGGGATATCGAGCAAAGAAAGAAAGTCAGTGAGCGCGGCACTGTTGGGGCTGACGACAAGTCCGGCAATGGTGCCCGATGTGTCGGCGCCGTCGATACCTGCTAGGTCACCTTCGAGTTCGACCCGCCAACCAGCGGCGCCGGCGGCGCGCAGTCGAGGCACGTGCCAGCTCTTGCCGTCCCAGCGCAGTTCGGCATCGACGTCGTGGTAGACCACCGACCGCGTCGCGAGGCGCCCGAAGCGCAGTTTTATATCGGCGGATGGCCATCCCGGCGTTGCCTTGTCGCTGGGTATTTTGGCATCCGAAGGTTTGGCGCCGCTCGTCGGCTGGTTGGCAGCAGGCTGCGCAATGAGCGCGATCATCTCGCGCACCAGCGTGCCGGGCTT
>LNEA01000725.1 GCA_001464855.1 Rhizobiales bacterium Ga0077530 | reverse complement strand
GTGTCCCTTTTGATTCCGAAGTTCGCTCGGGACACCAGCTGTGAAGTGTGGCGAACTTCGGAATGGGGACACTAGATGACCAAGCGCGTGCTGATTGCCGGTTTCAAGCACGAGACCAACACGTTCTCGATCATGCCGACGACAGTGCAATCCTACGAGGCACGCGGCTTCCGGCGCGGCGCCGAGGTCGCGCCCTACTACAAGGGCACCAACACCGAAGTCGCGGCCTTCATCGACGGCTGCGCAAAACACGGCTGGGAGCCGGTCCTCTCGATCGTCGCCGACGCCACGCCCTCGGGCAAGCTGACGCGGGACTGCTACGAGGCGATCACCGGCCAGATCCTCGATGACATCGCCAACGCCGGCAAACTCGACGCTATCCTGCTCAATCTGCACGGCGCCATGGTCGCCGAACACACCGACGACGGCGAAGGCACGCTGCTCGAACGCATCCGCGCCAAGGTCGGGCCCGGTGTCGTCATCGCCGCGACGCTCGACCTGCACGCCAACGTCACGCAGGCGATGGCCAAGCACGCTGACATCCTCGTCAGCTACCGCACCTATCCGCACATCGACATGTACGACATCGCCGCCGAAGCGGTCGACATCGTCGCGCGCACGCTCGCCGGCGAGGTGAAACCACTGACCGTCCTCGCGCGACGCCCGATGATCGACGGCGCCGACCATGGCCGCACCACCACGCCCGGCCCAATGACCGACCTGCTCGACCGTTGCGCGGCAATCAAGAAATCCGATCCCGCCGTTCTCGCGGCCTCCATCAACGCGGGCTTTGCCTGGGCCGATATTCCCGAGGTCGGCCCCACCGCGGTGATCGTCGGCGATGGCAACGATCCGCGCTTTCAGGGCTATGCCGAAAGCCTCGCCGACGAGATCTGGCGAACGCGCGACTTTCGCACCGTCACGTATTTCACCGTTGCCGAAGCCTTGGCGCGCGCGAAGTCCGTCGCGAAAGTCGGCAAGCCCGCAGTGCTCTCCGATGCGGCCGACAATCCCGGCGGTGGCGGATACGGCGAATCCACCGGACTGCTGCGCGGGATGATCGATGCCGGACTCGAGAATGCGGCGATGGCGGCGTTCTACGACCCCGACGCGGCGGCCGCCTGTCACAAGGCGGGGCTCGGCGCGACGATCACGCTCAAACTCGGCGGCAACATCGACGCGCGCTTCAGCCCGCCGATCGAAGCCACCGGCACGGTCACGCACCTGAGCGACGGCAATTTCACGATCGAAGGGCCGATGCTGCGCGGCGTCGGCGTCGCCATGGGGCCGACCGCAACCTT
>LNEA01000724.1 GCA_001464855.1 Rhizobiales bacterium Ga0077530 | reverse complement strand
GTTGCCGCCGACAAAGGCACCGCGACGTTCTCCGACATCGCCAACGACATCTCGACCAGCCGCAACTTCTGGCTCGGCGACGCGTTCGCGTCGGGCGGTTCGGCCGGCTACGACCACAAAAAGATGGGCATCACCGCGCGCGGCGCCTGGGAGTGCGTGAAGCGCCACTTCCGCGAGATCGACGTCGACATCCAGACGCAGCCGTTCACGGTGATCGGTGTCGGGGACATGTCCGGCGACGTCTTCGGCAACGGTATGCTGTTGTCGCCCGCGATCCGCCTCGTGGCGGCCTTCGATCATCGCGACATCTTCCTCGATCCCGATCCGGACACGGCGAAGAGCCTCGCCGAGCGCACACGGCTGTTTGCGCTGCCACGGTCGAGCTGGCAGGACTACGACACGTCGCTCATCTCCAAAGGCGGCGGCGTCTTCCCGCGCACCTCGAAATCGGTGCCGCTGTCAGCCGAGGTGCGCGCACTCCTCGGGACCGACAAGGAGGCCATGACGCCCGCCGAGCTGATCAACACGATCCTCAAGGCGAATGCCGACCTGCTGTGGTTCGGCGGCATCGGCACCTATATCCGCGCGTCGACCGAAACCGACGCCGACGCTGGCGACCGCGCCAATGATCCGATCCGCATCACCGCGCCGCAACTTCGCGCCAAGGTGATCGGCGAGGGCGCGAATCTCGGCGTCACCCAGCGCGCGCGCATCGAACTCTCGGCCCGCGGCGTGCGCCTCAACACCGACTTCATCGACAACTCCGCGGGCGTGAATACCTCCGACCAGGAGGTCAACATCAAGATCGCGATCGGCCCCGCCGTGGCGTCGGGCCGGATCGACGTTGCCACGCGCAACATGTTCCTCGCCAGCATGACCGACGGTATCGCCGACGCCGTCCTGCGCAACAACTACCAGCAATCGCTGGCGCTCAGCGTTGCCGAACGCCACGCCGGCGCCGACATCAGCGCTCATGCCCGCCTGATCGAAGTCTTGGAACAACGCGGCATCCTCGAACGCGAAATCGAGGCGCTGCCGCCGCCAGCCGAGATCGCGTCGCGCCAAACGGCAGGGCGCGGCTTGACCCGACCGGAGCTGGCGGTGCTGCTCAGCTATTCCAAGATCGCGCTGCTGCACGACCTGCTCGCGAGCAGTGTCCCAGACGAAAAGGCGCTGGAACCGCTGCTGCTCGGCTACTTCCCGCCCGCGCTTGCGACCCGCTACGCCGACGACATCCGCGGCCATCGGCTGCGCCGCGAGATCATCGCGACAACGCTGACGAACCAGATCGTCAACCGGCTGGGGTCCGCGTCGCCGCAGCGGATGGCGGATGAAACCGCGCGTCCTGTCGCTGAGATCGCGCACGCCTTCACGATCGCCCGTGCGGTGCTCGGCCTTCCCGACATCTGGCAGCAGATCGACGCACTCGACGGTGAGATCGGCGGCCAGATTCAGCTCGAACTCTACAGCCGCACCCAGGACGCGCTCGCGCACACGACGCGCTGGTTCATGCGGGACGGCCAGGCTGTCGGCGCTTCCGGTGGTCTCGACGCAGCAATCGCGACGCACGCCAAGGGCGCCGCCGACCTCGCAGCCCTGCTGGACGGCAAGATTGCTGGCGGAACGAAAGGCAAGCTGGACGCCGCGCGCCAACAGCTCGTCGATGAAGGGGTTCCAGCCGGTCTTGCGGCCGATCTGGCCCGCCTCGCGTTCCTTGTCGACGCGCCAGCGATCACCGAGGCTGCGGCGCGTTCGGGCGCGCCACAGGAGACCGTCGCTCGCGTCATGCTCGGGCTCAATGAGCGGTTCCACCTGCGCGAGCTGATCGACGCCGGCCGCCGCATCAGAGCAACCGATTCGTACGATCTTCTCGCCATCGCTGGTGCCGAGCAGGCGCTGCTCGACGCCCGCCGCCGGATCGCGCTCGGCATCCTCGCAGAACCCGGCGCATCCGCCCTCGACGCGTGGAAGGACCGCCACGAGAGCGAAATCGGCCGGGTCGCTCAGACCCTCGATGCCTTGACGTCGAGCGGACAGCTAACGCCGTCGCGCCTGATGGTCGCAGCGACGCGTCTCGGCGACCTGTCGCGCACGGGAGCTTGAGATTTCGGGGGACGACAGGCATCCTACCGCCGATGAGCGCGCCGAGGGGGCCGCCCATGAGCGGGGGCCACCTATGTCCAATGATGTCGCGGCGACCGAAACGACGGCGCCGCCTTCCGCGCTCGCCGGCTGGGCAATGTTCGATTGGGCGGGGCAGCCGTTCTACACGCTGGTGCAGACGTTCCTGTTTGCGCCGTACTTCGCGAATGTGGTGGTGTCGGATCCGATGCGGGGTCAAGCCGCGTGGGGGTACGCGGCCGCCTTTGCCGGTGTCATCGTCGCCATCGGCAGCCCGATACTCGGCGCGGTCGCCGACAGCGGCGGCCGGCGCAAACCGTGGGTCGCCCTGTTCGGGCTGATGCTGGTCGTCGGGCTCTGCACGCTTTGGCTCGCCACGCCGAACCTCGAAGGGCCGATTTTCTTCCTCGTGCTCGCCGGCTATGCCCTCGCCTTTGCCGGCGCGGAATTCGCAGCCGTCTTCAACAATGCGATCATGCCGACGCTTGTTCGCTCCGACCAGCTCGGGCGCCTTTCCGGCATCGGCTGGGGCCTCGGCTACGCGGGCGGCCTCATCAGTCTCGCTCTCGTCGCAGGTTTCATCGTCACCGATCCCACGAGCGGCCTCACCATGCTCGGGCGCCAGCCGATTCTGCCGCTCGACAGTGCCGCACGCGAAGGCGACCGGCTCGTCGGCCCCTTCTCGGCGCTATGGTTCGTCATCTTCGTGATCCCGTTTTTTCTCTTCGTGCCCGATCATCGAACGGCGAAGCACGGTATTGCCTCGGCCACGCCGATCCGCGATGCCCTCGCCTCGCTATGGAAGACCGTCCGCAACCTGCCGAACGACCGAAACATCTTGTCGATGCTGATCGGGAGGATGCTCTATTCCGACGGGCTCGCGGCGATCTTCGTGTTCGGCGGCATCTACGGCGCGTCCGTGTTCGGCTGGCGCACGTTCGATCTCGGCCTGTTCGGCATCATCCTCGCGGCGACGGGCGCGGTCGGCGCCGTCATCGGAGGCCTGCTCGACGACCGCGTCGGCGCCAAGAACGTCATCGTCGGATCGATCGTAATCCTGCTGATCGGCTTCCTCGGCATCCTCTCTGTCGACAAGGGGCACGTCCTGTTCACGATCCCGATCACAGAGAAGTCGGCAGGATCGGCGGCGTTCTCCTCATCAGGTGAGCAGATCTTTTTGGCCTTCTCGATCTTGATCGGCCTGGTCGCCGCGCCGGTTCAAGCCGCCGGGCGATCGCTGCTCGCACGCCTCGCGCCGCCGGATTTGATGACGCAGTATTTCGGCCTCTTCGCCTTCTCGGGTAAGGCAACCGCGTTTGCAGCACCGCTGACGATCGCGCTCGTCACAACGATGACTGGCAGCCAGCGGTGGGGAATCGCGGCAACCGCCCTGTTCCTGATCGGCGGGCTCATCTTCATGCTGCCGGTCAAGGAGCCGCGGCGCTGATAGGAAAAAGCCCCGGCGCAGCACGCTGCGCCAGGGCCCTTCATCAGCGGGGTCTGCCGCTTGGCCGATCAGTGGCCGTAGCGGCACTGATGAAAGCGCTTCCACCAGTAGTGGCTGCCCGTGTTCTGCGCCTTGCGGTACAGCCAGTAGCAGGGGCGGTGGTTGTAGTAGCCGTAGCCGCCGTAGACCACCGGAGCGCCGATGATGACGCGGAAACCGTGGTGGTGATGCTTATGCCCAGCCGAGGCCGGGGTGGCAGCGAGACCGCCGCCGACGACGGCGAGCGTGAGGGCAGCGAGGGCCGAGGACTTGGTGAGGATGCTGGTGGTGGACATGTCGAAGTCTCCTTGGACGATCGGGGGCTGAAGCTTTCGGCGGTGGGGGAACCGCCGCACAACCGATCTGTCGCCGACCGCGGGAAATAGGTTCAAAGGGCCCTGCGATATTTTTTGAAGCCCGCCCGATCACGGTCCAACCCCGCCAGCATCGACCCGGCCGGACCAGCGTGATATGACCCGTGCGGCTGCGGGGCAGCCCCCAAAGCCAATCGCCAACGACACGCTCAGGCCGGATTAAGCATGACCACACGTGAGCCTCTCAAACTCGGCATCGCCGGCCTCGGCACGGTCGGCACCGG
>LNEA01000723.1 GCA_001464855.1 Rhizobiales bacterium Ga0077530 | reverse complement strand
GATGCGATCGCAGCGGTCGATCCCGATGACAAGGTTGCGGCCTACCGCAATTGGCTCGAGCTCATGAAAGGGACGCTGACCGCGACGGCCGGCTCGACCGTTCGCAAGCTCGCAGCGGACCGAATCTATCAGCTACCTGACGGCGGCGAGGCGACCATTCCGGGCCGCAGCCTCATGCTGATCCGCAACGTCGGTCACCTCATGAATGACGCGAGCGTGCTCGATCCGGGCGGCGCGCCCGTGCCCGAAGGCATTCTGGACTGTTTCGTGACGAGCCTGATCGGGATGCACGATCTGCGCCGGACAGGACCGCTGCAGAACAGCCGCGCCGGCTCGATCTACATCGTCAAGCCGAAGATGCATGGCCCCGAGGAAGTCGCGTTTGCTGACACGCTGTTCTCAATGACGGAGGATGCGCTGGGGCTCGCGCGCAACACGCTCCGCACCACCGTCAACCTCAAGGAATGCGTCCGCGCGGCGCGATCGCGGGTGTTTTTCATCAACACCGGATTTCTCGATCGCACCGGCGACGAGATCCACACCAGCATGGAAGCCGGGCCCATGGTCCGCAAATCGGACATGCGAACGCAGGAGTGGATCGAGGCTTACGAGGATCGAAACGTCGACATCGGCATCGAGTGCGGGTTTCAGGGGCGCGCGCAAATCGGCAAGGGCATGTGGGCCAAGCCGGACATGATGTCCGCGATGCTGGCTGACAAAATTGCGCACCCGAACGCCGGCGCCAACACGGCGTGGGTGCCCTCGCCGACGGCGGCGACGCTGCACGCGATCCACTACCATCGAATCAACGTCGGCGAGCGACAGGCAGAGATCGCCGGTCGCCCCCGCGCGTCGCTGGCTGCGATCCTGACGCCGCCGGTTGCCGATCGACCGAACTGGTCGTCCGAGGACGTTCAACGCGAACTCGACAACAACGCCCAGGGCATCCTCGGCTATGTCGTGCGCTGGATCGACCAGGGTGTCGGCTGCTCCAAGGTGCCGGATATCGACGACGTGGCGCTGATGGAAGACCGGGCGACGCTGCGCATTTCGAGCCAGCACATCGCCAACTGGTTGCACCATGGTGTCGTCAGCGAGGCGCAGGTGCGCGAGACCATGCAGCGCATGGCGGCCGTGGTCGACCGTCAGAACGCCGGCGATCCCGCCTATACGCGGATGGCACCCGATTTCGATCGCTCGATTGCCTTTGCCGCTGCGCTGGACCTCGTGCTCAAGGGGCGCACCGAGCCCAGCGGCTATACAGAACCGATCCTGCACGCGCGGCGGCTCGAGGCGAAAGCTCGCCAGAGGGTGGGCGCCTGATCGGATGGACTTGAATCGGGCGCTGGCTTATCATTCCCGACGCCGGACGTAGAGAAAGGGCGATCGATCATGAACGATGGAATGCCGACCACCGACAGCCATGTCATCAAGTCGATTGCCGAGCTGGAGGCGCTTTATGGTGCGCCCGCCGGTGCCGCCGTCGCCAAGGAAATCGACCATCTCAACGGCCCCTACCGGAAGTTCGTTGAAATGGCGCCATTCGTCGCCATCGCCTCGGCGGGCTCGGGCGGCCTCGATTGCACGCCGCGCGGCGATCCGGTCGGCTCGTTCATCCGCGTTGTCGATGAGCGCACGGTGCTGATCCCGGATCGGCGCGGCAACAACCGCATCGATACGCTGCGCAACATCGTCGAGGATCCGCGTATCGGCCTGCTGTTCCTGATCCCCGGCATCGGCGAGACGCTGCGCATCAACGGCCGCGCCCACATCACGACCGATCCGGCGCTGTGTGCGACGTTCGAGATGCAGCGTCAGGTCCCGAGAAGCATCATCGTCGTGAAGATCGAAAAGGTCTATTTCCAGTGCACCAAGGCGCTGGTGCGCTCGAAGCTGTGGGATCCCGCCTCGATCCAGCCGCGCTCCGCACTGCCAAGCGTCGGCGAACTCGTTGCGGCGACGATGCAAGGCGCCGACGCGGACGAATACAACCGCATGTATCCGGAGCGGATCAAGCAGACGATTTATTGATTTTCCGCGGTCGCGTACGGCTTCGCCTACACGCGCCGCGGCACTGCCTCGCGGTCGCGTTCTCACCACACGGCCTTCGGCCGCGACCGTATCAAAACAAAAAATACCTCTGCGCCATCGGCAGCACTTTTGCCGGTTCGCAGACTAGAAGCTGGCCGTCGGCGCGGACCTCGTAGGTTTCAGGATTGATTTCGATCTTCGGCGTCGCGCTGTTGTGGATCATCGATGCCTTGCCGATGCCGCCGCGGGTGTTCTCGACCGCGACCAGTTCCTTCGCCACACCGAGCTTGCTGGCGAGACCATTCGCGACCGCGGCCTTGGACACGAACGTGAGCGAAGAGCTCGTTCGCGCCTTGCCATAGGCGCCGAACATCGGCCGGTAGTGCACCGGCTGCGGCGTCGGGATCGAGGCATTGGGATCGCCCATCAGCGCCGCCGCGATGACGCCGCCTTTGATCACCATGTCCGGCTTCACCCCGAAGAAGGCCGGTGACCACACCACGAGATCGGCGAGTTTGCCCGCTTCGACCGAGCCGATGTGCCGGGCCATGCCGTGCGCGATCGCGGGATTGATCGTGTATTTGGCGATGTAGCGCTTGGCGCGGAAGTTGTCGTTGCCGGAGCGGCCGTCTTCTGGGAGTGACCCGCGCTGGACTTTCATTTTGTGCGCGGTCTGCCAGGTGCGGATGCCGACTTCGCCGACGCGGCCCATCGCCTGGCTGTCCGACGAGATGATCGACAGCGCGCCGAGGTCGTGAAGGATGTCCTCGGCGGCGATCGTCTCCTTGCGGATGCGGCTTTCGGCGAACGCGAGATCCTCGGGGATGGAGCTATCGAGGTGATGGCACACCATCAGCATGTCGAGATGCTCGTCGATGGTGTTGACCGTGAAAGGCCGCGTCGGATTGGTCGACGATGGGATTACGTTCGGCAGGCCCGCGACCTTCATGATGTCCGGCGCGTGGCCGCCGCCCGCGCCCTCGGTGTGGAATGCGTGGATCGTGCGGCCTTTGAAGGCGGCCACGGTGTCCTCGACGTAGCCGCTTTCGTTGAGCGTGTCGGTGTGGATCATCACCTGGACGTCATAGTCGTCGGCGACCGACAGGCAGCAGTCGATCGCGGCGGGCGTCGTGCCCCAATCCTCGTGCAGCTTGAGCGAGCACGCGCCCGCTTCGATCTGTTCGATCAGGCCAGCGGGGAGGGCCGCGTTGCCCTTGCCGGCGAACGCGAGGTTCATCGGGAAAGAATCCGCCGCCTCGATCATGCGCGCGAGATGCCATGGCCCGGGCGTGCAGGTCGTCGCGTTGGTGCCGGTCGCGGGGCCGGTGCCACCGCCGAGCATGGTGGTGATGCCGGAGTTCAATGCCTCCTCGATCTGCTGCGGGCAGATGAAGTGGATGTGCGCGTCGAAGCCGCCCGCCGTGATGATCTTGCCTTCGCCCGCGATCACTTCGGTGCCGGGGCCGACGACGATGTCGACGCCGGGCTGGATGTCCGGATTGCCGGCCTTGCCGATCCGCGTGATCCGGCCGCCCGTGATGCCGATGTCGGCCTTGACGATGCCCCAGTGGTCGAGGATGAGCGCATTGGTGATGACGGTGTCGACGGCGCCTTGCGCGCGCGTCATCTGCGATTGGCCCATGCCGTCGCGGATCACCTTGCCACCGCCGAATTTCACTTCCTCGCCGTAGATCGTGAAATCCTTCTCGACCTCGATGATCAGCTCGGTGTCGGCGAGCCGCACCTTGTCGCCGACGGTCGGGCCGAACATGTCGGCGTAGGCGGCGCGGGAGATCTTCTGCGGCATAGCGCGTGGGTCCCTCAGGGGTTGATTTCGTTCAGGCGTGTTGCGTGGCTCGCGGCGACGTTCCAGCTCATGCCCTCGCGGACATAGACGGTGGTCCAGCGGAAGGCGTACGTCTTGCCGTCGGCTTGCGATTTGATCGGCGATAGGCCGGTGGCAACGCCGACCCAATCGCTTGGAATGCGGATGACGAGTTCAGTCACCGGCGCGTCCTCGATCACGGGATGACCGTCGAGAATCGATTTGATGCGCGCATCCTTGCCATCGAGTTTGCCCGAGCCGTGCGTGTGGATGAATGTTGGTGCGTACATGCGCTTAAGGCGTGTGACGTTCTTGGCCTTGATGGCGGCAGCGAGTTCCTTGCGGAACGCGGCGACTTCCTCAGCGACGAGCTTTTGCGCCTTCTCGCTGAGGATGGCGGGGGGATGGGCAAGCGCGGGTGCGATGGGGAGCACAATCGATGCGACCGCCACAGCAAGCAGCGCAAAGCGTATCGATATCGTACGCATCGCTTACACCTTTCCCATGATCTCCTGCCGGAAGCCGTAGATCGTGCGGGCGCCGCTGACGGCGACAAGCTGGACGTCGCGCGTCTGGCCCGGCTCGAAGCGCACGGCGGTGCCCGCCGCGATGTCGAGGCGGCAGCCGCGCGCCTTCTCGCGGTCGAACTTGAGCGCGGGATTGGTCTCGTAGAAATGGTAGTGGCTGCCGACCTGGATCGGTCGGTCGCCTGTGTTGGCGACGGTGATCGTGACCGCCGTGCGGCCGGCGTTGAGTTCGATCTCACCGCCAGCGGGAAAAACCTCTCCGGGGATCATGGCAGCCCTCACTTCACGAGCAGGAAAACACCGAGCGCGGCGGTCGCACTGCCGAGCGCGCGAACCGGAATGAGGCCCGAACCCCGCTCAAGCAGGCGCGCGATGGCGATACCGACGAGATGCAACAGTGCCGTCGCAACGACGAAGCCTGCGGCATACCCGAGCCACCCTGTTTGCGGAGCTTCGGCGCCGTGCGCGTATCCATGGAAAATCGCGAACACGGCAACGATGATCGCGCCGACGGCGACCGGCACGCGGATCGTTGCCGCCACCAGTACGCCGAGCACAACGACCGACAGCGCGATCGCCGGCTCGACCATTGGCAGTGCGATG
Organism: Rhizobiales bacterium Ga0077530; assembly: GCA_001464855.1. Taxonomy (GTDB): domain Bacteria; phylum Pseudomonadota; class Alphaproteobacteria; order Rhizobiales; family Hyphomicrobiaceae. The sequence goes on along the minus strand of LNEA01000723.1, from coordinate 1,304 downwards.
CCGGCGCGCCCGAGGATACCGCCGACGACCATCATGGCGACGAACGCGAGTGGCCACACCCAAACGCGGCGGCCACCGGCGATCCCGGCCCACAGGCCGACGGCGATCATCGCCGCGAGATGATCGAGCCCGCCGAGCGGATGCTGGAAGCCGTGCATGAACGAGAAGTGGGTGCCGACACCGACGTGGGCGAATGCCGGCGTGGCGGCGAGCCCGAACAGGATCGCGAGGAATGCAGTGGTCGGGCGGATGGCGTCAGATCGCATCAGGAAGCTCCGAATTGGCGTGCGAAAAGGTTTAGCGGATTGGATTGTGGACGGTGACGAGCTTGGTGCCGTCGGGGAAAGTCGCTTCGACCTGGACGTCGTGGATCATCTCGGCGACGCCTTCCATGACTTGCGCGCGCGTCACCACTGTCGCGCCATCGCGCATCAATTCGCCGACTGTGCGGCCATCGCGCGCACCTTCGACAACGTAGTCGGTGATCAGCGCGATCGCTTCGGGGTGGTTGAGTTTGACGCCACGCTCGAGGCGGCGGCGGGCGACAATGGCCGCCATCGAGATCAGGAGTTTGTCCTTCTCGCGGGACGTCAGGTTCATGCGTTCATCCCCTAAATTTCCTGTCAGCCGGCCCAGGCGCGAGGCACTGAGCCACCCATCGCGATCTTGACCACGCGTTGCACCGCATCATGCACCGCATCGAGGCCGGAGGCGAGTGCCCTAACGACGAGCAAGCCGCCCCAGGCACTGACGCCGTGGTCGGCGCGGCAACTCTCGAGCGCGGCGCGCACACCGTCGCACAGATCCTCGGCGTCAGGCGCGACGATGACGATGAGAACGGTCGCGCGGGCGCCGCCGGCGATCGTTGGGCGATCGAGGAGGGCTGCGATGTCGCCGTCGAGGTGGGTGGTTTCCCAGCGATCGCGGACCATGCCGTCGCCCATGATTTCACCGCTGGCGATGCGCCCGAAAACGAACGTCTCGGCGATGATCAACCGCGCGTCGGCAGCGATGTCGACGTCGAAGCGGCGGTCGAGGCGGGCACCGGAAAAAAGGATGGTCGGTTGCGGCAGCCAGGCCAGCGTGGCGCCGGATTGGGCTTCTAAACGCACCGAGATTTCGGTGGAGGGGCCGAGGCTGCGATAGATGCGCTCGGCGGTGGCGGTCGAGACCGTGAGATGTGCGCCGACATCAGCCGATGCCGAGAGCCGCACGCGATCGCCACCGGCGACGCCGCCGCCGGAGTTGACGATGACGGCTTCCAGGCCGTTGCCAAGTGCACGGGGGAATTTGGCGCGGTAGCC
>LNEA01000722.1 GCA_001464855.1 Rhizobiales bacterium Ga0077530 | reverse complement strand
TGGCGACGGCATCGTCAGACGGAAAGCCGGCGGAGGACATCGGACTCGACCATTTGCGCGCGCGTGCCCGAGAGCACGACCTGTCCCCTGTCCATGACCGCGTAGCGGTCGGCGAGATCGCGGGCGAACTCGAAATATTGCTCGACCAGCACGATGGCCATGTCGCCCTTCTTGCGAAGATAGTCGATGGCGCGGCCGATGTCCTTGATGATCGATGGCTGGATGCCCTCGGTCGGTTCGTCGAGCACCAGCAAGCGCGGGCGCATGACGAGCGCGCGACCGATCGCGAGCTGTTGTTGCTGACCGCCGGAAAGATCACCGCCGCGCCGCCGCAGCATCGACTTCAGCACCGGGAACAGGGTGAAGATCTCGTCGTCGATCTGACGTTTGTCACCCGAAAGAGGTGCCAGTCCGGTCTGCAGGTTTTCGGCGACGGTCAGCAGCGGAAAAATCTCGCGGCCCTGCGGCACGATGGCGATCCCGCGCCGCGCTCGTTCGTAAGGCGGCATCGTGCCGAGTTGCTCGCCTTGCCAGGTGATGGTGCCGGCGCTGATCGGATGATAGCCGACGATGGCGCGCAGCAGCGTCGTCTTGCCGACGCCGTTGCGGCCCATCAGCGACATGACCTCGCCCTTGCGCGCTTCGAGTTCGACCCCGCGCAATACCTGAGCGGCGCCATACTTCAACTCGACGCCTTGGACCTTGAGGATCCCGCTCTCTGAGTTCTCAGCGTCCAAGGTAGACCTCCACGACGCGCGGGTTCTCTGACACGACATCGATGGCGCCCTCGGCGAGCACCGAGCCTTCGTGCAGGCAGGTCACTTTGACGCCGAGCGCGCGCACGAAGGCCATGTCGTGTTCGACGACGACGACCGAATGGTCGGCAGCCGAAATGCGCTTCAGCAATTCGGCGGTGGCTTCCGTCTCCGCGTCGGTCATGCCGGCGACCGGCTCGTCGACGAGCAGCAGCTTTGGATCCTGTGCGAGCAGCATGCCGATTTCGAGCCATTGCTTTTGGCCGTGGCTTAGCAGGCCCGCCAGGCGCGTGCGCTGTGCCGCCAGCCCGACCGTGGTCAGGATCTCGTCGATGCGCTGCGCTTCATCCGCGTTCGTGCGCGCGAGGAGGACGGTGCGCGCGCGACGGTCGCCCTTGAGCGACAGGAGGATGTTGTCCTCGACGGTGTGGCTCTCGAAGACGGTCGGCTTCTGGAACTTGCGGCCGATGCCGAGGTTGGCGATGGCGGCCTCGTCGAGCCGCGTGAGATCGATGCCGCGGTCGAACAGGACTTCGCCCGTATCGGGGCGCGTCTTGCCCGTGATCACGTCCATCATCGTTGTCTTGCCGGCGCCGTTGGGGCCGATAATGGCGCGCATCTCGCCCGGCGCGATCTGGAGTGACAGTTCGTTCAAGGCGCGAAAGCCGTCGAAGGAGACGCTGACGCCGTCGAGGTACAACAGGCTCGGCGTGAGCGGCGGCGGGGTATCGGAGTCGACGACTGAATTCATGACGGGCGATCCTACTCCGCGGGCTGGGCGGCTGAGTCGGGCTTGGTGCCCGGGTTGCCGTCGGACGTCTGCGCTGGCGGCCGCCAACGCTCCCAAAGCTCGTTGGCCGTCCCCAGGATGCCTTTCGGCAACCAGATGGTCGTCAGCACGAAGAGGCCGCCGAGAAGGAACGGCCAGTACGGCGCGAGGAAACCGGTGGTGAAGGTCGTCTTGGCGAAGTTGACGATGACCGCGCCGAGGGCTGCACCCGTGAGCGTGCCGCGACCGCCGACGGCGACCCAGATCACCACTTCGATGGAGTTGCCCGGTGTAAACTCGCTCGGATTGATGATGCCGACTTGGGGCACGTAGAGCGCGCCCGCGATGCCGGCCATGATCGCCGAAACCGTGAACACGAACGTCTTGTAGTGCTCGACACGGTAGCCGATGAAGCGCGTGCGACTCTCGGCGTCACGGATTGAGACGAGGATCTTGCCGAGCCGGGACGAGACGATGGCCTTCGCCACGAGGTAGCCGAGAGCCAGCGCCACTGCGGATGCTGCGAAAAGCGCCGCGCGCGTCGTCGTCGCCTGGATCGGAAACCCGAGGATGTCCTTGAAGTCGGTCATCCCGTTGTTGCCGCCGAACCCCATGTCGTTGCGAAAGAACGCCAGCATCAGCGCGAACGTCATGGCCTGTGTGATGATCGAGAGATACACGCCCGTCACGCGGCTGCGGAACGCGAACCAGCCGAACACGAACGCGAGCAGGCCGGGGACCGCCATCACCATGAGGAAGGCAAACCAGGCGTTCTCGAAACCGTACCAGTACCATGGAAGCTCCTTCCAATTGAGGAAGACCATGAAGTCGGGAAGGATCGGATGCGCATAGACACCGCGCGTGCCGATCTGGCGCATCAGGTACATGCCCATGGCGTAGCCGCCTAGTGCAAAGAAGGCACCATGGCCGAGCGAGAGAATGCCGCAGTAGCCCCACACGAGATCGAGCGACAAGGCGAGTAGCGCAAAGCAGACGTATTTGCCGAGCAGCGCCATGGTCGACGTCGAGATGTGGAAGAGCGAGGTCGGCGGCACCGCGAGATGCAGCAGCGGCACGATGACCGCCATGCCGAGAACGATCGCGAGAAACCACTTGCCCGTCTTGTCGTTGGAAATTAGAGCGTGCGTGATCATGCCTCGACGGCCCTTCCTTTCAGCGCGAACAGGCCGCGCGGCCGTTTCTGGATGAAGAAGATGATGGCGATGAGCAGGACGATCTTGCCGAGCACGGCGCCGGCGAAGGGCTCCAGCAGCTTGTTGGCCATGCCGATCGACATGGCGCCGACCAGCGTTCCCCACAGATTGCCGACGCCGCCGAACACGACGACGAGGAAGCTGTCGATGATGTAGCTCTGGCCGAGGTTGGGGCTGACGTTATCGATCTGAGACAGCGCCACGCCGGCTAGTCCGGCAATGCCCGAGCCGAGGCCGAATGTCAGCGCATCGACGCGGCCGGTGCGAATGCCCATCGAGGATGCCATGCGGCGGTTCTGCGTCACCGCGCGCATGTGCAGGCCGAGTGGCGTGTAGCGGAGCGCGAGCAAAAGGCCAGTGAAGATGACGCCGGCAAAGATGACGATATAGAGTCGGTTCCAGGTGATGACGAGGCCGCCGAGTTCCATGGCGCCGGACATGAACTGAGGCGTGCCGACCTCGCGATTGCTCGCTGACGCCCCAGGTGGCGAGCAGCGTTTCGAGCGGGCGCCCGTAGAGATAGCGGATGACGCCGCGCTCGATGAGCACACCGACGCCGCCAGCGACGAGAAACGCGAGCGGAATGGCGATGGCCAGCGAGAATTCGAACATCCACGGCGCTTTGGTGCGGATCAAATCCTGGACGACGAAGGTCGTGTAGGCGCCGAGCATGACCATCTCGCCGTGCGCCATGTTGATAACGCCCATCACGCCGAACGTGATCGCGAGACCGATCGCGGCGAGCAGCAGCACCGATCCCAGCGAGACGCCGTACCAGACGTTCTGGAGGTAGCCCCACAGCGCCAGCCGGTCCTCGATCGATTTGATTGCGGTATTCGCAGCGGCGCGAGCCGGACCTGCGGTGTCAGCCGGCAAAGTCCGCAGAATGGAGAGTGCGTCGCGGCTGCCGCTGGCATCGAGCAGCGCGATCGCTTCGAGGCGCTTCGCTTCGGTTGAATCTTTTTTGACAAAGGTGACCGCCGCCCAGGCGAGCTGAAGCTGCGTGCGCACGAGCGGGTCCTTCTCGGCGGCGATGGCTGTTTCAAGGACGGGCAACGCTTCCGCGTCTCGCGACTTCATTACCGCCTGCGCGGCCTGGATGCGGCGCGCCGGATCGGGGTTCATCAGGCTGAGCGCGCCGATCGCAGCGCTGGCAGCGGTGCGGACGCGGTTGTTGAGGCGCACGGTGGAAACATCGGCTGGAGGCGTTGCGACGATCTCGTTGGTCAGCGCGTCACGGGTGGCGCCGGTGGCGTCGCGGTAAAAGATCTTCTGGTTCGCAGCATCGACGAGGAGGCGTCGGTCGGAGAGCGCTTCGATGATGGCAGCCGCGTGGGGGCTGCCGGAGCGCGCGATTAAGTCGATGCCGGCCGACGTATCGTTGAAGCTGTCCTTGGCGATGAGCGCGAGGCCGGCGGCGAACTCTTCAGGCGTTGCCATGGCGCGCTCAGGTTGCGCGAACCAGCCGCCGATCAGTGTCGCGATCAGGAGGGCGACACGAGTGAACCGGTGCATGAGGCCTCTATTCCGGTTGAATGCGCCGTGTGGAGTGCGCCGGGTGTCAGATTGATGGTCTTTGGAGACGGTCTCCCCGCCAACTTGGCGGGGAGACACACGCTTGCATGCTGGAGGCGTGGTGGAGGCCACGCCGGTCAGTCGCAGACGTCAGCTAGAGCCGCACTTTCCAGTCTTGGAATTGAAGTTGCCGCACTTCTTTCCGACCCAATCCGCCTCGAGATCCTTCGAGCCGTCGAGGAAATCGGTCCAGGCATCGCCGGGGACGAGACCCTTGGTCTGCCACACCACGTCGAACTGACCATCGGCGCGGATTTCGCCGATCAGCACAGGCTTGGTGATGTGGTGGTTCGGCAGCATCTTCGAGATGCCGCCGGTGAGGTTCGGCGCTTCGGTACCGGGGAGTGCTTCAATGACCTTGTCGGGATCGAACGACTTGGCCTTCTCGACCGCTTTCACCCACATGGCGAAGCCGACGACATGGGCCTCCATCGGATCGTTCGTCACCCGCTTCGGGTTCTTGGTGAAGGCCTTCCACTTCGCGATGAACTCGGCATTGGCCGGATCCTTGACCGACTGGAAGTAGTTCCAAGCGGCGAGATGGCCGACGAGATCCTTCGTGTCGAGACCTGCGAGTTCTTCTTCGCCGACAGAGAAAGCGATGACGGGAATGTCGGTCGCCTTGACGCCCTTGTTGGCGAGTTCCTTGTAGAACGGCACGTTGGCGTCACCGTTGATCGTCGAGACAACGGCCGTTTTCTTGCCGCCGCTGCCGAACTTCACGATGTCGGACACGATCGTCTGCCAGTCGGAATGACCGAACGGCGTGTAGTTGATCATGATGTCCTCTTTCGCGACGCCTTTCGCGAGGAGGTACGCTTCAAGAATCTTGTTGGTCGTGCGCGGATAGACGTAGTCGGTGCCGGCGAGCACCCAACGCTTCACTTCGCCGCCATCCTTGCTCATCAGGTAGTCGACGGCGGGAATGGCCTGCTGGTTCGGAGCCGCACCGGTGTAGAACACGTTGCGCTCGCTCTCTTCGCCCTCGTACTGCACGGGATAGAAGAGGATGTTGTTGAGTTCCTTGAAGACCGGGAGGACGGACTTGCGGCTGACGCTGGTCCAGCAGCCGAACGTGGCTGCAACCTTATGCTGCGTAATCAGCTCGCGGGCCTTCTCGGCGAAGAGGGGCCAGTTCGATGCGGGGTCGACGACGACAGCCTCGAGCTTCTTGCCGAGCACGCCGCCTTTCTTGTTCTGCTCCTCGATGAGCATCAGCATGACGTCCTTGAGGGTCGTCTCACTGATCGCCATCGTTCCGGACAGGAATGCGACGGACCCGCCCGATAGCAACGCGCCTCCCGTCAGTGCCGCGGCAGCTATTCCCGCGAGCACATTCCGACGTTTCAGCATGCCTACCTCCTTTGACTGCTTCTGACGGTTAACGTCGGTCGCAAGCCGTGTGCCAACCCGAGATTTGAAGAATAGAGCGAGGTATATCAGTCAGTTAAGTCTTGGGCTGGAGAGGAGCCTGAGCAACCCGGGCATGCGGGCCGGATGAAAAATTAGGCAACCATTAACAAGTCCGTATGCCTGCAATCTGCGCAGCTTGACCCCGATCATTGCCAAATCACTCACCAAGATCGGATGATGCGGCCTGCAATTTCGAAGCGGCGGCTGGTGCAACACGGGGGATGGACATGTCGGCACTCGAGACCGTTGATAAGGTCGAAATTCTCGTCCTGGTCGACAACGTCACGGACAACCTCTCCTCGACGCCGGTTTTCGTGGAGACCGAGATTGCAGCGCTCGGCCGCAGGAGGCGTGGCGCGTGGGTGCTCGCCGGCGATTGCCTGTGCTGTGCCGCGCACGGACTTGCCTGCCTCGTTACCGTGACAAAGGGCGACACGCGTCGAACGCTGCTCTTCGATGCCGGTCCGGAGGATCGCACGTTCGAACAGAACGTCTCACGTCTCGGTGCCGATCTCGGCGACGTCGAGGCGATGGTGCTCTCCCACGGCCACTGGGATCACGGCGGCGCCATGCTGCGGGCGCTGCAGATCGTGCGGGACCGCAATGGCGGTCGCGAGGTGCCCTACTACGCGCATCCCGACATGTTTCGCGCCCGTGCCGCCAAACTGCCCGACGGTTCGATGCGGCCGATGCAGGACGTGCCGAGCGTCGCGGCGTTGACCGCCTATGGCGCGCGCGTCATCAATACGGTCGAGCCGAACTTTCCCCTCGACGGCCTGGCGTTCGTCAGCGGTGAGATCCCGCGAGTGACACCGTTCGAAACGGGCTTGCCGGGTCAACATCGGCGCACACTCGACGGCAAAGGCTGGGAACCGGACGAGCTGCTGATGGACGAGCGCTTTCTCGCCGTCCATGTCGCCGGGAAGGGTCTCGTTGTTCTCTCGGCGTGCTCGCACGCTGGCATCGTCAATGTCCTGACAAGCGCGCGGGCGAGCTTTCCGAATGTCCCGCTGCACGCGGCAATGGGCGGGCTACATCTTTCGGGCACGAACGAGCGAGTCATTCCTCAGACCGTCGAGGCGTTGAAGGGCTTCGATCTGGATGTCGTCGCGGCCGGTCATTGTACGGGCTGGCGTGCCATGACGGCCCTGGCCAACGCCTTCGGCGACAAGAAACTCGTGCCGCTCGCGGTCGGCAAGCGGTTCACGTTTTGAGGTCTCCAAGAAAAAGCCCTGATGGATCGCTCCATCAGGGCTGGTGTCGTCGAAGTCGCGGCCCGCCTTTCAGGCCGGTGCGAAGCAGGCGATCTTGCTGCCGTCCTCGCGCGGCTTGAAGACGACCTTCACCTTCTGGCCAATCTTCACGCTCGCGGGATCGCAATCGACGATGTTCGTCATCATCGACACGCCCTCATCGAGCGTGACGTAGGCGATCACGTAGACGGGCTTCGCCGGCCGCATCACTGAGTAGGTGTAGATCGTGCCGGTGCCCTTGGCCGGACGCATCTCGACGTCTGTCGACAAGCACATCGGGCAGGCGCCGCGAGGATAGTAGAACGCCTTGTTGCAGGACTTGCAGTGGCCGAGCAGGAGCTTGCCGGCATTGGCACCTTCCCAATAGGCCTCGGAGCCCGGAGTCGGCGGGACGACCGCGTAGACTTTTTCTTCGGTTGCCATCGTCGCTTACTCCCGCTCCATGATCACTGTGCCGCCGACGTGGCGCGTGCCGAGCGACCCGCCCGTGCCGTGCGCCAGCGCCAGATCGCAGTTCTTGACCTGAACCTTTGGATGCGCCTCGCCGCGAAGCTGGCGCACCGCCTCGATCACCTTCGTCATGCCGCCGCGGTTGCCCGGGTGGTTGTTGCACAAGCCGCCGCCGTCCGTGTTGAACGGGAGCTTGCCGACGCCGGAGATCAGGTTGCCGTCGGAGACGAACTTGCCGCCCTGGCCGACTTCGCAGAAGCCGAGATCTTCGAGCTGCATGACCACGGTGATGGTGAAGCTGTCGTAGATCGAGGCGTACTTGATGTCCTTGTGCTTGACGCCGGCCTGATCGAACGCCTTCTTGCCCGACCAGCGGCCGGCCGAGAACGTCAGGTCGAGATCGCGCCCACCCATCTGGTGTTTGATCGCTTCGCCGGTGCCGATCACCTTGACCAGCGGCCGCTTGAGCGTCTTGGCGATCTCGGGCTTGGTCACAATGAGTGCGCCGCCGCCGTCCGAGATGACGCAGCAGTCGAGCCGGTGGAGCGGATCGGACACCATCGGCGAGTTGACGACTTCCTCGACGGTCACGACCTTCGGCAGCATCGCATGCGGATTGTACTGCGCGTGATGCGAGGCCGCGACCTTGACCCAGGCGAGTTGCTCGCTGGTGGTGCCGTACTGGTGCATGTGGCGCATCGCGCACATGGCGTACATGTTCGCGGTCGCCGGACCATACGGGAACTCGTACTGGAGATCCGGCTGGCTCGAATTGCCCATCCGCGGGTTGGTGCCGGTTTGGACGCCCTCCGAGCGCGGCCGCCCGGCGAGTGTGATCAGTGCAATATTGCACTTGCCCGCTGCGATCGCTTCCGCGGCGTGTCCGACGTGGAGGAGATAGGACGAGCCACCGGTATCCGTGGTGTCGATGTGCTTGAGCCTCAAGCCCATGTAATCGGCGAAGGAATTTCCACCGAGGCCGGGCGTATCGCCAGCCGCGCAGAAATAACCGTCGATGTCGTCCTTGGTCAGCCCGGCGTCATCGATCGCACCCTTGGCGACCTCGGCATGGAGCTGCGCCAGAGATTTGTCCGGCGCCTTTCGTGTCGGGTGCTCGTAGGCCCCGACAATGTACGCTTTGCCCTTGGTGCTCATCCGGTCATGCTCTCCTGGAACTCCCTGCCGTGCCATAGTCTTGATTGCGCCTGAACCTCACGCCTGAGCCCTCGCGCGTCAAGTCCGACCTCGACAATGGCCTATGCAGGTGACGCTCACGGAGGGTTTCTGGGAGTGCCAGGCCGTCGGCGATGAAACCGATTGCTGCGAGGGGGCCTCGTCCTATAATCGTGGCCAATCGTGCCGACCGGTGCCGGTCGGGACACTAGAGCAAGGGGGCGGGACATGCTGGGACGCGGTTTCGGGATCCTCATCGGCTACATTCTGGCGTGCTTGGCGTTCTCGATCGTAATCGTCGGATTTGTGTTCACGCCGGCCGAGATGGCGGCGCTGCCGTCCGATGCCGCCGCCAGCCGCCTCTCCATGGCAGGGCAGCAGGCGCTCTTGAGCGCCACCCAGGTCGCATTCATCGCCTCGCCCCTGGCGCTCATCGCAGCATTGATCGCCGAATGGCGGGGCATTCGCGAGTGGCTCTACTTTGCCGCGGTGGCGCTTATGATCGCGGTCGTCGGTTTTCTCGCGCAATACGTGAGCGAGCTTCAGGGCCAGCCGACCATCGTCAACAACTATGCGCTGGCGGCGTTCTTGTGCGGAGGTTTCGTCGCCGGCACCGTCTACTGGCTGATCGCCGGGCGCACGTCCGGCGGAAGGCGTGCGCCATTGGACGACGCGCTGGCCTCGCCGCCGACCTC
>LNEA01000721.1 GCA_001464855.1 Rhizobiales bacterium Ga0077530 | reverse complement strand
TTCGGCAGGCGCACGCAGCCTGGCTACCGGAGTATATGGCGGGAAAGCGCAATTCCTGATCGGGATTAGTCCTTAACGGCTGTTGTGGTAGTCTCCAGACCTTGAAATCTGGAGCCCCTGAAACCGGGACAAGGGCCGTGCGCGAGCGACGCCTGCTTCTCATCATCGGCGGTGGCATTGCCGCCTACAAGTGCCTGGAGCTGATCCGGCGCGCCCGCGAGCGCGGCTTTTCGGTGCGCACGGTGATGACCAAGGCCGCGCAGGCGTTCGTGACACCACTGTCGGTGAGCGCGATTTCCAATGAGCGCGTGCTGACCGAGCTGTTCGACGTCGACGAGGAGCGCGAGATCGGCCACATCCGGCTGTCGCGCGAGGCCGATCTGATCGTGGTCGCGCCGGCTACCGCCGACCTGATGGCGAAGATGGCCGGTGGTCATGCCGACGACCTTGCGACCGCGGTGCTGCTCGCAACCGACAAACCCGTACTGATCGCGCCGGCCATGAACCCGCGCATGTGGCAGCACCCGGCGACGCAGCGCAACGTCGCGATGCTGCAAGCGGACGGCATCCATTTCATCGGCCCGAACGCTGGCGAGATGGCCGAGCGCAACGAAGCGGGACCGGGCCGCATGGCGGAGCCACACGAGATCCTCGCTGAGATCGAGAAGCTTTGGGGTAACGAGACGGCCGCCAACATCAACGCCATGTCTCCGCTCGCCGGACGCCATGTGCTGATCACCGCCGGCCCGACGCACGAGCCGATCGACCCCGTGCGCTACATCGCCAACCGTTCGTCAGGTAAGCAGGGCTACGCGCTCGCGGCAGCCGCCCGCGCGCTCGGCGCTCGCGTCACGCTCGTCTCGGGTCCGACCGGCTTGCCGATCCCGCACGGCGTGTTCGTCGCGCATGTCGAGAGTGCGCGCGAGATGCTCTCGACGGTCGAAGCCGCGTTGCCGGCCGATGTCGGGATTTTCGCCGCGGCTGTCGCCGACTGGCGCGTTGCCGAGGCGAGCGATCACAAGATCAAGAAGGACGCGAAGCAGTCCGTCCCGACGCTGTCGCTGATCGAGAACCCGGACATCCTCAAGACGGTGGGGCACGCGAAAGCTGGTCGCCG
>LNEA01000720.1 GCA_001464855.1 Rhizobiales bacterium Ga0077530 | reverse complement strand
AGCGCGGCAAGCCGGATCGACGGCCGGCAGTAATCCGAGAACACGAGAAACGTGCCGCCGTAAGGGATAAGGCCGCCGTAAAGCGCCATGCCGTTCATAGCCGCCGCCATGCCGTGCTCGCGGATGCCGTAGTAAAGATAGCTGCCGGCAAAATCACCTTTGACGATCGGCTTCTGCGCCTTGGCCTTGGTGTTGTTCGAGCCGGTGAGATCCGCCGACCCGCCGATGAGTGCCGGCTGCGCCGCGACCAGCGCTTCAAGCGATCTCTCGGACCACACGCGCGTCGCGCGCTCGGCGGTATCGGTGCGTTGACGTCCGCTGAACGCGCCGCCGTCGGATTCTCGAACGCCTCGCGCACGCGACCGTCGAGCTTGTTCCAGCGCGCCTCCCACGCTTCGCGCGCCGCGTGTCCACGTGCCCCCGCCGCGCGCCACGCCTTGAAGACATCAGCCGGAATCTCGAAGGGCGCGCTCGTCCAGCCAAGCTTTGTGCGCGTCCCGGCGATTTCTTCCGCGCCGAGTGGCGAACCATGCGTCGCGGCGGTACCGGCCTTCTTCGGTGCGCCATAGCCGATGACCGTCTTGCATGCGATCAGCCACGGCTTGCTGTCATCGGCCTTGGCGGTTGCCAGCGCCTTGCGCACGGCGTCCATATCGTGGCCGTCGATCGCGAGCGTATTCCAGCCAGCAGCCTTGAAACGCCCGATCTGGTCTTCACTGGTCGACAACGACGTCGGCCCGTCGATCGAGATACCGTTGTCGTCGAACAGGACGATCAAGCGTCCGAGACCGAGATGTCCCGCGAGCGTGATCGCTTCCTGCGAGATGCCTTCCATCAAGCAGCCATCGCCGGCGATGACGTAGGTGCGGTTGTCGAAAAGCTCGCCGTGGCGCGCATTCCAGATACGTTCCGCGATCGCCATGCCGACGGCGTTGGCGAGACCTTGGCCGAGCGGCCCGGTCGTCGTCTCGATGCCTTCGGCGTGGCCATACTCGGGATGGCCCGCGGTCTTCGATCCGAGCTGGCGAAAGTTCTTCAGCTCATCGATCGTCATCCCCGGATAGCCGGTGAGATGCAGGAGCGCGTAGAGCAGCATCGAGCCGTGCCCGGCCGACAGCACGAAGCGGTCGCGGCCGGGCCAGCGCGGCGCCGACGCGTCGTAGCGCATGACCTCGCCGAACAACACCGTCGCCACATCCGCCATGCCCATGGGCATGCCCGGATGGCCGGACTTCGCCGCTTCGACGGCATCCATCGCCAGCGCCCGGATGGCGTTCGCCATATCGCGGGTGGCGAGCGCGGCCCCCTTTGCCTGTTCGGTCATACGCGGTGCCCCTGATGGTCATGTGCCGCGGGCTGGAAGCCCGGAAGGATGGCGCACCATTAACCTCGCGCTGGACCGGCGTCCACCGCCAAGGCCCGCCTTTTCCCCTTCACGAGGTCGCAGCGACGAGCGATTTGAGCGCCACCAGCGAGCGCCGCGTCGCACCCACCGGGTCGGCAGGAACGTGCGTCTCGACCGCAAGCGTCAGCGGACGGGCCTCGGCGGCGGCAAAGCAGGCCGGCATGAACGTCGTGTAGGGAATTTCCCCTTCGCCGAGAGCCACAGTGCGCCGCCCGCCAGCGAAGGCGGCATCCTTGAAATGCATGTGATCCACGAACGGCATCAAGGCCGCCAGCCGCTCGACTTTGGGCTGCACGCCGGCGCCGTAGATGTTTCCGATGTCGAGGAGCGCCCGCAGGCGCGGATGAGGAAACGTCTGCATCAGCGCCAGGAGATCGCGCTCGTCGCGGATGTTGCAGACGGGCTCGTTCTCCACGTGGAGGACGAGATCGTCGCGCTCGGCGATGCGCAGGAGTTCCTCGATCGCCGGGGCGAGGTCGCGGAGCTGAAACCCCTCATGCGTGAGGTAACTGAAGATGCGGACATTGCGGGTGCCGAGCGTATGAGCCGCCTCGGCGGCGAGGCGCGCGATGTCGCCCAGCGAGCGGGCTCCAATGTCGAAACCGAACTGGTCGCCTTTGTTGCCCACGGCGTGCCCCTTCGCCGCCCACTTCAGCAACGGCGAGGCGAGCCCGACGACCGTGAGGCCCGCATCCCTGAGCCGGCTCGCCACCTCCTTCTGCTCGGCCGGCAAAAGATCGAGGAAGTTGCGGCCGTCGATCGAGCGGACTTCCACCGCACTGACGCCGTTCGCCTTCGCAAATGCGGTCGTCTCTGTCAGGGACGCTTTCAGCTCGTCGTTGACGAACGCGATGGTGTACCGTTCCGACATTGTACCGCTCAAGGCTGGTGTTGGATGAGATTAGAGCACGAGCACGATCTGGTGGCCATACGCACGCGGCTGGCCGCGAGCAAGCATCCAAACTATCTGCGCGATCTCATTTATGGTGGCATCGATGGCGCGATAACAACATTCGCGATCATCGCCGGCGTCGTTGGAGCCGGCCTCGCGTCGTACATCGTGATCATCCTCGGTCTCGCCAACTTGCTGGCTGATGGATTTTCCATGGCCGCGAGCAACTATCTCGGCACCCGCGCGGAATCCGACGACTTCCAGCGTCTCGCCGCAATGGAGCGCCGCCACATCCAATTCGAACCCGAAGGCGAGAGGTCGGAGCTTCGCGAGATCCTGCGTGACAAGGGCCTCGAGGGCGAAACTTTGGAGAGCGCAGTCGCAGCCATTTCCTCCGACCCTTCGGCGTGGGTCGAAATGATGCTGGTCGCAGAACATGGCATGGCGCTTCAGCAGCGATCGCCGTTGATGGCCGGCGCCAGCACCTTCGCCGCCTTCCTGGTGTGCGGTTCCGTGCCACTTTTGCCGTTCGTGTTTGGCGGCAGCCAGGCTTTTAGTGTTGCTGCTATTCTTGTCGGCGTGACCTTCTTTTCGATCGGCGCCGCCAAGAGCCTCTGGTCGCTCGCGCCATGGTGGCGATCGGGACTGGAAACGCTCGCGATCGGCGCGAGCGCGGCAGCACTCGCGTACCTTGTTGGTCACCTGCTGCAAGGCTTCGCGGCGGCGTGACCGGCAACGCCCGCGTCTCGTTCAACCGCCGTGGAGCGCCACAAAAAGCTCGAGCTCCGAGTTTGTCGGGAGACCGGCGCGACTGCCAAGGCGCGTACACTTGAGTGCCGCAACTGCCGCGGC
>LNEA01000719.1 GCA_001464855.1 Rhizobiales bacterium Ga0077530 | reverse complement strand
GCCGAGCGCACGGCGTTCGAACATCGCTACAGTGCGATCGTCGAAAATTTTCACCGGCTGATCAACCGCAACCTCATCCTCGGCTTGTTCACGCGGCCCTACATGCAGACCGTGCTGCAAATTCCGACGTTCCTCGCGCTGCCGGCGTTCCTCGCGGGACAGGTGACGCTCGGCGGTTTGATGCAATTGCGCTCCGCTTTCCAACAGGTGGTCACGAACCTTTCGTATTTCATTTTCTCGTACCGCGATCTGGCGCTGCTGGCGGCGGCAATCCGGCGGCTCGGTCTGTTCGTCGGCGATCTATCGGCGGTATCGCCGGCGGCGATGGCGAGAGACGGTGACGACCGCATCGAGCGTGCATACGTCAACGGACATGCCGCGCTGTCGTGGCAAAGGCTGACGCTCGCCTTCCCCGACAGTGAGCGCCGACTGTCCATTCCGGATGCCGAGATCGCGCCTGGCGCACACACTTGGATTCATGGCCCTTCCGGGGTCGGCAAGAGCACGCTGGTGCGCGCCATTGGTGGCCTGTGGACGAAAGGAAGCGGCTGCATCCGCGTGCCGGGCGCGGACGTCATGATCGTGCCGCAGCGACTCTACATTCCGATCGATGGGGCGCGTGCCGCCGCCGTCTACCCCGGAACGGACGATCTCGCTGAAGCGAATATTGCCTCCGCGCTCGAGGCGCTGGGGCTCGACCGGCACGCGATTGCGGCGGCGCCGCCGATTGCGCGCGGGACGGGCGCGACGGCTCATGCGGGGATGGTCACGCTGTCGGGTGGCGAGCAGCAACGCCTGATGCTGGCGCGCCTGCTGTTGCACAAGCCGCGCTTCGCGATCCTCGACGAGCCAACCAGCGCGCTCGACGAGGACGCGGAAGCACTTGTGTTCGAGACGCTCGCGCGGTTGCTCCCGCAAACGACGTTCGTGGTGGTCGCGCATCGGAAGCCGCCATCACTTGCTTTGAAGCATGAAATCCATGTGCGGGAAGGCACGCCGGGTGCTTGCCGGCGGGCGGCACTCGTGAATTGAGGCTTGGGTGAATACTCATTTCCCATCGCGGCTCACGACAACGCTGGCCTCACCCGGCAGCGTCGACAATCGCTCGTCGAGGACGTAGCGTGGCCGGAAACGAAACTCTCTAAGGCCGGACGACATGAAAACGATCGATTGTCAGGTGCACACCTACGAGCGCAACCACCCGGGACGGCCGTGGGTCGGCCATTTGCAGGGACCGCCGGAAGTG
The DNA here is from genome assembly GCA_001464855.1 of Rhizobiales bacterium Ga0077530. Lineage (GTDB taxonomy): Bacteria > Pseudomonadota > Alphaproteobacteria > Rhizobiales > Hyphomicrobiaceae. The sequence continues at coordinate 3,032 of LNEA01000719.1, read as the reverse complement.
ACCGGCGACGACATGGTGGCGGCGATGGACGCGGTCGGCGTCGACGGTGCGCTGCTCATTTCGCCCTACGCCATGTATCGCTTCGACGGCAGCTACGCGCGCGAGGTACAGAAGAAGCATCCCGGCCGGTTCGGTCTGATCAAGCCGTTCGACCCGAATGATGCAGCGGTTGTCGAGCAGATCGCCGAATGGGCGGGCTACGACGGCACGGTCGGCGTGCGCATCATGCTGAACCGGGACCTGTCGGAAGATCCTGCCGACCCCGGCATCAATCGCGTGCTCGCGGCTGGCGCGCGGCATGGATTTCCGGTCAACTTGCTGGCTTGGGGGCGTCTCGAGCAGGCTGGTGGGCTCGCGGCCCGCAATCCCAACACGCAGGTTGTGATCGATCACGTTGGCCTGCAGCAGCCGTTCGAACCACCAGCGCCGCCAGAGCCGTTCGCCGATCTCGAGAAGGTGCTGGCGCTGGCCGCGCACGACAATGTCGCGATAAAGATCTCGGGCGCCTGTACGCTCTCCCACGAGGCGTTCCCGTACAACGACATCTGGGATCCGCTCTGCCGCATCTTCGATGCGTATGGGCTCGATCGCTGCCTGTGGGGGACGGATTGGACGCGCGCGGTGGCGCTGCTGACCTACGCGCAAGGCGTTGAGGCTTTCCGCGTCACGGACGGGTTATCCGATAGCGACCGGGCCAAGCTGATGGGCGGATCACTGCAGCGCATCTACAAGTGGGCGCCGCAGTGATCGAGTGGTCTGAGGCTAACCCGGTAGAACGTACGGCTTGGCCTGCGCGTCGTAGTCCGCATAGCCCATGGTGTCGCGAAACTCTGCGGGTGTGAGCGCGCCGGCCGCTTCGGCCTTGCCCGCTTTCAGCGCGGCGAGCCCAGCCTTCATGCCGGCGATGGCCGGCGACAGCATTCCCGTCGGGAAGGTGCCGATCTTGAGGCCGAGTTCGGCGGCGCGGGCCTGCGTCGGCGTCTCGCGTGGCGCGCCCGGTGAGAGCACGGCGAAAGAGGGGCGCCCTTTCGCTGCGGTCGAGGAACAGGATGTCGGCGCCTTCCTCGACGTACATCTCGATGCGGGCGACGGCCTCGTCCATGCCGGCGGTCGGGCGGCAATCGGTGCGCGCCATGACCAGGATGCCGGAGTCCTTCGCGGCAGCGACGGCGGCGCGGACCTTCATGCGCGCTTCCTCCCGCGGCAGGCAGGGTTTGCCGCCGGACGTGAGCGCGCGCGGCGTGATCTTGTCCTCGATGAGGATGGCGGCGGCGCCGAGGCGGCCGTAGGCGCGAACGGTGCGCTGGACGTTCATCGCATTGCCGTAGCCGTGGTCGCCGTCCGCGAGGACGAGCAGATCTGGGGCAGCGGCGCGCACCATGTTGAGGGAGTCGAACATTTCCGCGAATGAGATGACGTCGAGGTCGGGACCGCCGAGGCGGCTGGCTGCGACGCACGAGCCGGACATGAACGCGGTCTCGAAGCCGGCGGACAACGTGAGCTTGGCGCTCAATCCATCCCACACCGCGGGCATGACGACGAAATCGGGCTTGGCCAGGAGGGCGCGGAGGCGTTCGGGAGGTGTCATGCGGGTCACTTTCGAGGATGTGGGATTGGGGGCAAGTAGGGCCGTTCCGCCGTGACGGCGGCGCCCGACAAGGTGTGGCTCGACAGGCGTGGCCAGAATGTGATTTCTGGTGGCAGCAATCAATCAACAAACACATCCGGGGAGCAACACCCTTGACCACTTCCACCAGTACGGCCTCGGCCACAGCCGGAAACGATCTCCTCGTCGGTCGCGAGGACGGGGTGCTGACGCTGACGTTCAACCGGCCCGATTTCCGCAATGCCGTGACGTCGGACATGCTAACGGCCCTCGGCGAGGAACTGGCGGCGGCCGAACTCGATCCGAGCATTGGGTGCATCGTGCTCACCGGGGCGGGCGGCGCTTTTTGCGCTGGCGGTGACGTCAAGGCGATGGCGCAGGGGCACGCGACGGGCGTGATGATGGATCCGCTGCTACGCATGGAACGCCAGCGCATGGCTCATCGCGCGACGTCGCTGCGGTTAACGCAGATGGGCAAGCCGACGATCGCGTCGCTGCCAGGTGCGGCGGCGGGGGCCGGCATGTCGCTGGCGTGACGACGGCATTTGCGAAGGTCGGCTTGAGCGGCGACTACGGCGGCACGTATCTGCTGACGCAGATCGTCGGTACAGCGAAGGCGCGCGAACTCTATTTGCTCGCCGATCGCATAGACATGACCGAAGCGCTGCGGCTCGGGCTGGTCAACTGGGTGGTGCCGCCCGATCAACTTGCGGCCAAGACGAAGGAGCTGGCGAAGCGGCTCGCGAGCGGCCCGCGCGTCGCACATCGTTTGATCAAGGACAATCTCAACCGCGCGCTCAACGCGACGTTCGCGGAATGCCTCGACATGGAGAGCGCAAATCTTGCCGAGGCGCGCCTCACCGACGACCACAAGGAGGCGGCGCGCGCGTTCGCCGAGAAGCGGGCGCCGAAATTCAAGAGTGGGTGAGTAAGGGGAGGGCGGTGCGCGATGCGCCGCCATTCCCGTCACGTTCCGCGTCGATCACCCGGCTTCGTTGCTGAAGACGATCGTGCCACTCGCCGCGAACATGCCACCGACACCATGGCAGACCGAAACCTTGGCGCCGGGGATCTGGGCCGCCGCGGTGCCGCGCATCTGGCGCACGCTCTCCTGCAGCGCGTACATGCCGTACATGCCGGAGTGCATATAGCTGAGGCCGCCGCCGTTGGTGTTGATCGGTAGCTTGCCGCCCGGCGCCGAATGGCGCTCGCCGATGAAGGCCGCCGCTTCACCGGGCTTGCAGAAGCCGAGGTCCTCGAGGCCGTAGAGCGGCAGATGGGCGAAGGCGTCGTAGATCATGAGGTGGTCGACGTCGGAATGCTTGATGCCGGATTCCTCGAATGCCTTCTTGCCTGCGACGCGGAAGGCGCGCGACGAGGTGAAGTCCGCCATCTGGCTGATCATCGGGGATTCGACGCTCTCGCC
>LNEA01000718.1 GCA_001464855.1 Rhizobiales bacterium Ga0077530 | reverse complement strand
AAATGGGCGCGGTGTCCGAACCCATCGGCGCGGGCGCGCCGTTCGATATGACGATGCCCCCGCACCGTCCGCTGCCACCGGCTGATGACATCGCCCGCACGGCAAAGGCACTGCTTGCCGCCAAGCGGATTGCGATCGTTGCAGGTGCCGGCGCCTCGGCGTCGGGCTGCGGCGACGAGTTGCTGACGCTCGGCGAACGTCTCGCCGCGCCCATCGGCGTTTCGCTCGGCGCCTACGGGCTCATTCCGACGCGCCACACACTCGCCATCGGCACCGTCGGCGACTACGCGGCGCCGCCCGCCAACCAGATCGTGCACGACGCCGATCTCGTGCTGTTCATCGGCTGCCACACCGGTGATCAGGTCACGCACACCTGGCGCATCCCCGCGATCGACACGCCCGTCGTCCAGATCGACATCGATCCATTGGAACTCGGTCGCTCCTATCCGAATACGCTCGGCTTGATGGGCGACCCGAAAGTGACACTGGCGGCGCTCATCGATGCGATCGGCACACCCGCGCGATGACCGAGTGGCGGGCCGAATGCGCGCCGCGGCTGGCGTCCAACGAGATGCCGATCCGGCCCGACCGCCTGTGCGCCGAGATCACCGCAGAGTTGCCCGCGGACGCGATCCTCGTCGCCGATACCGGCTACTCCGGCATCTGGACTTCGACGCTGATCGATCTGAACGGCGCCGGCCAGACCTATCTGCGCGCGGCCGGTTCGCTCGGCTGGGCCTTCCCCGCGTCGCTTGGTGCGAAATGCGCAGCACCCAACCGCAAGGTCGTATGCTTCAGCGGCGACGGCGCACTCTACTATCATTTGACCGAACTCGAGACGGCCAAGCGGCGCGGCATCGCGGTAACGCTCGTCGTCAACAACAACTCCGGTTTCGGCCAAGGCTGGCCCAATTTCCTCAAGATGCAAGGCAACAAACCCGGCGATCCCGCCGAGATGCTGCGCTTCGGGCCCACCGATTTTGCAGCCATCGCGCGCGGCTTCGGCGTTCGCGCCATCCGCGTCGAGGATCCGTCGAAGATCGGTCCGGCACTGCGCGAAGCGATTGCGGCGGATGAGACCGTCGTCGTCGACATCGTAACGGATATCGACGCGCGCGCGCCGGCTCCGTGGCTGCCCGATGGGGCCACATGACCAGCAAAAGTCACATAGTGCCGCTACGATCTCAAAACAGTGGGAGACATTCATGATCAGCTATGACCTCGCCGGCAAGACCGCACTGGTGACTGGCGGCGCCTCGGGTATCGGTCTCTCGACGGCGGCCATGCTCGGTCGCAACGGCGCCACGGTCGCCGTGAATTATCTCGCCGACGACCCGCGCGGCAGGGATGTCGTCGCCAAGCTCAAGGCCGACGGAATCAAGGCCATCGAAGCGCCAGGAAACGTCGGCGACGCCGCCGATTGTGCGCGCATGGTCGGGAAAGCGATCGACGATCTCGGCCGCCTCGATCTGCTGGTCTCCAACGCCGGCACACCGGGCACACGCCGCAAGATCGAACCGCATGAACTCGATCTCGTGACCGAGGAACTGTGGTCGACGCTGTTGCAGGTCAACCTGCTCGGCGTTTTCCGCTGCGCCAAAGCTGCGGCCCCGGCGCTCAAGGCCGCCCACGGCGCCATCGTCAACACCGCATCTATTGCTGGCGTCGGACGCGCCGGCAGCAGCCTTTCCTACTCCGCGACGAAAGCTGGCGTCGTCAGCCTGACGCAGAACCTCGCGCGCGGGCTCTCCCCTGAGGTGCGTGTCAATGCGGTGGCGCCGGGCGCGGTCGATTCGACCTGGATGGTCGAATGGACCGACGAACAGCGGCGCTCGTCGATCCAGAATGC
>LNEA01000717.1 GCA_001464855.1 Rhizobiales bacterium Ga0077530 | reverse complement strand
TTCGAGTCCAGGCGGCTGCCGTCGCCGAAGTTGGCGCCAGCGCAGAACGACTTGCCTTCGCTCGCAAGCACCACTGCTCGCATGTTGATGTCGCCGTCAATCTCCTCGAGCGCCGTGGCGATCTGTTTGATCAGCGACATGTCGAAGAAATTGTGCGGCGGGCGCTGGATGACGATCGTCGCGACGTTGCCGGAACGCTCGATGGTGATGTCGGTGAAGGGCGTCATAGGGATCTCCGTAGGCGAGATGCGACGTTTCGCATGAATTCTAGCGGGTTCCGCGCGTCACGACGAGCGCGTCGGCTATTGTTGTTCCCTGGCCCGCCGGATGAACGAACACAGGATTGAGATCGACCTCGGCGACGGTATCGGCGTGGTCCGCGGCAAAGCGTCCGAGCCGCACCATCAGATCAGCCAGCGCGTCGATATCCGCCGCGGGCGCGCCACGATGGGCATCGAGTAGGGCGCGGCCCTTGAGTCGATCGATCAACGCCAGCGCGTCGGCCTTCGAGAGCGGCACCGGTGCCAGCGCAACATCCTTCATGACCTCGACATGGATGCCACCGAGGCCCACCATCAACATCGGCCCGAACAGCGGATCGCTGTTGATGCCGAGGATCATCTCAAGACCCGGGCGCGCCATCGGCTGCACCAGCACGCCGTCGATCCGAGCGTCGGGATTGTAGGCTTGCGCCCGCTCGAGAATGCCGGCGAAGGCTTCGCGCACGCGTCCTTCGCCCTGAATGCCGAGCGCCACGCCTCCAGCTTCGGTCTTGTGGAGGATGTCGGGCGACTGGACTTTCATTGCGACCGGTCCGCCGACGCTCGCGGCGGCGTCGACCGCCTGATCGATGGTCTTCGCGAGGTGCTGGCGTGCGCTGTCGCCGATGCCGTAACCCGCGAGCACGTGGCGCGCCTCGACTTCGGTCAATACACCGCGGCTTTTCGCGAGCGCGCCAGCGACGTGTTCGTACACGGGCGCCGCGGTGCGCGTGCTATCGGAGTTGGCCAGGAACCGCTCGCGACGGGCGCGATAGTCGGCCATCTCGGCCATCGTCCGTGCGGCGTTGCGCATGTTCGTGAAGAGCGGATAGCCGGCTTCCGCGAGAACTTCGGCGGAGCGCGTTACCGGCAGCGTGTAACTCCACATCAGGATCGGCTTGTTGGTCTCGCGCTTCAGCTTGATCAGCGCCTCGCG
>LNEA01000716.1 GCA_001464855.1 Rhizobiales bacterium Ga0077530 | reverse complement strand
ATGAACTCGCGCCGAGGCTCGACGACGTCACCCATCAGCTTGGAAAAGATCTCATCTGCCTCGTTGAGATCGCCGACCTTGACCTGGAGCAGCGTGCGAGCCTCCTTGTCGAGCGTCGTTTCCCAGAGCTGTCCGGGGTTCATTTCACCGAGTCCCTTGTAGCGCTGCAATGAAAGGCCCTTGCGGCCCGTCTCATAAACAGCTTCGAGCAGCGTGCGCGGACCGAAGACGGGCGTGTCGCTGTCCTTGCGCCTCAGTGCGGCGGGCGAGCCGTAGATGCCGGCGAGATGTTCGCGCCGCTCGTTCAGGCGGCGCGCTTCTACCGACTGCAGCAGCGCGCGATCGAGCGTATGACTCTCGGTTACGCCACGAACTTCGCGCTTGAAATTGTAGCCCTCGTTGCCGAAGCGCCCGGTCCAGCCCAACTCGGTTTCCTCGGCGAGCGTGTCGAGGCGAGCAGCAATGGCTACGGCCTTTTCAGTCGCGGCCGCAGCCGACAGCAGACGACGAAGCGCGAATATCGCGAATGGAGATCGTCGATGATCTTGGCGACCGTTCGCGCCTGCTCGACCGTCTCGCGCAGATCGCCGCCAGATCGCTGCTCGCCAGAGCCGAGCGTGAGGATCGTCCCCTCGAGGCCGGACTCGATGAGATAGTCTTCGAGCGCGCGCTGATCCTTGAGGTAGGTCTCGCTCTTGCCTTTCGCGACTTTGTAGAGCGGCGGCTGGGCGATGTAGAGATGCCCGTTGTGCACGAGATCCGGCATCTGCCGATAGAAGAAAGTCAACAGTAGTGTGCGGATGTGGGCGCCGTCGACGTCGGCGTCCGTCATGATGATGATCTTGTGGTAGCGCAGCTTGTCGAGATTGAAACCGCCGTCGTCGCCGCGGCCGATGCCGGTGCCGAGCGCGGTGATGAGCGTGCCGATTTCCTGGCTCGACAGCATCTTGTCCATGCGCGCGCGTTCGACGTTGAGGATCTTGCCGCGGATGGGCAGCACAGCCTGGAACTCGCGGTTGCGGCCCTGCTTGGCGGAACCACCTGCCGAGTCGCCCTCGACGATGAACAGCTCAGTCGCGGCCGGGTCGCGGTTCTGGCATTCCGCCAGTTTGCCCGGCAGCGAGTTGAGATTGAGAACGCCTTTGCGGGTGATCTCGCGCGCCTTGCGGGCCGCTTCGCGTGCCTGTGCCGCCTGCACGATCTTGTAGATCACCGCTTTGCTCTCGCGCGGGTGCTCCTCGAACCAGGCGGCGAGCTGCTCGCCAACCACGTTTTCGACCACCGGCTTCACTTCCGACGAGACGAGCTTGTCCTTCGTCTGGCTGGAGAACTTGGGATCGGGCACCTTGACCGAGAGCACGCAGGTCAAGCCTTCGCGGGAATCTTCGCCGGTGAGGTCGACCTTCTCCTTCTTGGCGATACCGCTCTCGTCTGCGTACTTGTTGATGATGCGCGTCATTGCCGCCCGAAGACCGGCGAGATGGGTGCCGCCGTCGCGCTGTGGGATGTTGTTGGTGAAGCACAGCACGTTCTCGTGGTAGCTGTCGTTCCACCACAGCGCGACCTCTACCGTGATCCCATCCTTTTCCGAATGGATCATGATCGGCTCGGCCAGGCTTTCCAGCGGCTTCTTGGAGCGGTCGAGGTACTTCACGAACGCGGCGGTGCCGCCGTTGTAGACGAGGACTTGTCGCTTGACGTCGGCGTGGCGCGCATCGGTGAGAACGATGTTGGCACCCGAGTTCAGGAACGCGAGTTCGCGCAGGCGGTGCTCCAGCGTCGTGTAGTCGAACTCGACCATCGTGAACGTCGCCGGGCTCGGCAGGAACGAGATTTCCGTGCCCTTTTGGCCGGGCGCCTCCGCGACGACGGCGAGGGGGGCGACGGGTACGCCATCGCGAAACTCGATCGCATGCTCTTTCTCATGGCGCCAGATGCGCGCCCTGAGCCATGTCGAGAGCGCGTTGACGACCGAGACGCCGACGCCATGCAGACCGCCGGAGACCTTGTAGGAATTCTGATCGAACTTGCCGCCCGCGTGCAGTTCCGTGAACACGATTTCCGCGGCGGAGCGCTTCGGATCGTTGTCGTCGTCCTGCTTGATCCCGACCGGGATGCCACGGCCGTTGTCGCGCACCGTGCACGAGCCATCGGCATTCAACGTGACGTGGCATTCCGTGCCGTAGCCGGCCAGGATTTCGTCGATTGCGTTGTCGACGACCTCGTAGACCATATGGTGCAGGCCCGACCCGTCGTCGGTGTCGCCAATGTACATGCCGGGGCGCTTGCGCACGGCGTCGAGCCCCTTGAGCATCTTGATGGCGTCCTCGCCATAATCATCAGCGCCGTTGCGCTCGGGGGCCGGCGTATCGCTCATGTCGGACTGTCCTGGGGATCCTGGTTTTTATACCTTTTATGTATAGCACAATCGCGACCGAAACGGGCTTGAAATCGCACGGCATGCGACACGATTTCCTGCAAAGAAAAACAAGCGAAATCAATTTGTTATATGGCCGTCGACAGCTCTCGCACGGATTATGCCGAGAGTGGCTCTCCGAGGGCGCCCAATCGAAGCGATTGAGCGCGTGTTCCGAGTGCCGCGAAGGCGTCCAAATCCGTGCCTGTCATCCACGCCTGAGTGCCAAGCGCGACGATCTCATCGAACAGCGCGGCACGCCGCTCGGCATCGAGATGGGCGGCGATCTCGTCGAGCAGGAGGATCGGTGCCGTACCGCTGCGGCGCTCGGCGATCAGCTCCGCGTGGGCAAGGACCAGGCCGACCATGAGCGCTTTCTGCTCGCCTGTTGAGCACTGTCTCGCGGGGGCGGACTTGGGGCCGTGACCGACGATGAGGTCGCTGCGGTGGGGGCCATCGAGAGCGCGACCAGCGGCGCGGTCGCGGTCGCGGCCCATGGCCAGCGCGCGGGCGTACTGGTCCTCGACTTCGACGGCCGGCCGCACCGCCAGCTCGCGTTCGAGGCGGCCTTCCAGCATCAGCATCGCCCAGGGGAACGCCGAGGCCGTATCTCTGGCGCGCCGTGCTGCAATCGTCGTCGCTAGAGCCGCGACCGTTTCGGCCCGCGCCGCTGCGATGGCGACGCCGGTCTCCGCCATGACGATCTCGAGACCTTCGAGCCGCGCGGGCTCGCGCACGCCATCCTCGAGCAGGCGATTGCGCTGGGACATGGCGCGCTCGAAATGATTGAC
>LNEA01000715.1 GCA_001464855.1 Rhizobiales bacterium Ga0077530 | reverse complement strand
CGGCTGGCGCGGATGAAACCGCGCCGCCATGCGCGCGAGCGCTCGACGCGGCTCGCGGGCGCGCAGCACGGTGACATGCGCGGCAGCGTCGACCGTCGCACCCTCCGCAGCCAGGATCGCCGCCGCACCCTTGGCGATCGCGTCGGCGACGAACCGCGCGCCGTCCGTGCGGCTGCCCGCGAGCGCCGCGAATAGGAAGCCGGGCCGCACCGCGCGGCTGTCGGCGGTGAGCCCTGTGATGTCGATCGCGCCCGTGGCCGCTGATACGGCAACGTCCGCGACAATGAGATCGGAAAGCAGCATCGTTCGGCCTCGCTGCGGCGCGCGCCGCCATCGCGCTACATAGGTCCGCGCGCCGCACCCGTCAAACCAACTTCAGTTCGCGGCTTCGGCGAGGGTGGCGGGGATGAGGCCGAGCATGGGGCCGATGCGCTCGACGATGCGGGCGGCGGTCGGCGCGGCATTGAGGCCGGCGGTGGTCTTGCCTTTTGTTTCCTCGATACCTTGCGGCTCGAACAGTGAGACGAGGAGAACGTAGCGCGGTGCACTGGCCGGAAGTATGGCGAGGAACGACGAGATCACGCTGTTGGATTTATAGCCGCCGCGACCGGGCATTTCGGCGGTGCCGGTTTTGCCGCCAATCTCGTAGCCGGCGATCTCGGCGCGGCGACCGGTGCCGTGGGCGTCGCTGACGACACGGCGCAGCGCGTCGCGGATGGCGGCGCTGGTCGCGGCGGAGACGACGCGCGCTTCGCCAGGCGGGACGGTGTCCTGCAGGAGGAAGGTGGGGCGCACCTTGATGCCGCCATTGACGAGGCTCGATGCGGCGGCTGCGAACTGCAACGGTGAGACGGCGAGGCCGTGGCCGTAGGAGATCGTGACGCCTTCGATTGGCCCCCAGTTGGACGGCAGCAGCGGAGGCGCGACGCGGCCGGCCTCGGTGCGAATGGTGTCGAGCAGGCCGAGGCGGTCGAGGAAGGCGCGTTGGCGGGCGACACCGGCTTCCATGGCGATGATGCCGGCGCCGACGTTGGACGAGCGGATGAGAATGTCGGCGAGCGTCAGCGGGCGATTGGGCCGATGCTGCTCGGCGATGGTGTGGCGGCCGATGTGGAGCGGCTCGCGCGTGTCGTAGAAGCGCGTCGAAGTAGCGCCGAGTTCATCGAGCGCGAGTCCGAGCGTGACGATCTTGGCGATCGAGCCGAGTTCGAAGACGCCGCCGGTGACGCGGTCGAAGCGGTCGGCTTCGTCGGCATCCTTGAAGCGGGCAGGATCCTGGTCGGGGAGTGAGACGGCCGCCAATAGTTCGCCGCTGTCGACGGCCATCAGAACGCCGGCCGCCGCGTGCGCCTTGTAGTGCTCCATGGCCGCGTTGAGCGCGTCAGCGACGGCGTTTTGGATGCCGAGATCGATCGACAGTCGGACGGGCGGCTTCTGTGACGGCGTCGGGGAGGCGGCGGCTTCAGCAGCGCCAATGCTATCGATGTGGCGCTCGATGCCAGAGACGCCGCGGTTGTCGATGTCGACCTGGCCGGCGATGTAGCTGGTGAGGTTGCGTGTCGGGTAGACGCGGCGCGGCTCGCGGCGGAACGCGAGGCCGGGAATGCCGAGATCGTGCGCGCGTTGCGCTTCGATCGGCGTCAGGCTGCGCTTGATCCAGGCGAAGCGGCGCGACTTGTCGGCGAGCGTGTGGCGCAGTTCTGCAGCGTTGAGATCCGGGAACAGGGCTGCGAGGCGCTCGGCGGCGTCGTCGGCGTCGCGGACGATCGCGGGGTCGGCGAAAAGCGACGCGGCGTTGACATCGGTGGCGATGAGATTGCCGCGACGGTCGACGATGTCAGGTCGGATATAGGTTTGGTGGAGCGGCTCGGCGCGGGACAGCCGTGTTTCAGGCGAGCTGCTTGCGGCAAGGCGCAGCGTCTGCCCGGCGATCGCGACGAAGACGGTCGAGAGCACGACGTTCATCAGCCAGAGACGAGCACGCGGCAGAGGGATGCGCGGCGCATGGACGTGCGGGTGCAGTGCGCCTGGTTTCGGTGCCAAGGCTGGTCCAACGCGCAGCGGTTGTGGCGATCGCTTCATGGCGCGCGTTTGCTGGTCGCCGGTGCGGCGGCGGGAATGTATTCGTATTGGCGCGGTTCGATCGGCGCGAGACCGATCTTGCGGGCGAGTGCTTCGATGCGATCGGGGCGGGCGAGGTAGGCGCGTTCGGCACGCAGCACCGCAATGTCGAGACCGGTTTTCTCGACCGTCCGGAGCTGCGCATTGACATGCAGCTCCAGTCGCCGCGTTTCATAGGAGATCGCGTAGAGGACGAAGGCCGAGGCGACCGCGAGCAGGACTGTGCTGACGGTGGCGAAACGAAACATGGTGGCACCGCTCCGGTTCTAGCGGCGGGCGAGGTTCTCAGGCCGGACAACACCGAGCGCCGCCTCGTCCGAAGGAGGCGCTGCCTGTGCCGTCGTCCGCTCGGCGGCCCGCAGGCGGGCCGAGCGTGCGCGCGGATTGGCAGCGATCTCCTGTACAGATGGGGTTAACGGGCGTTGGTTAACAATTCGGAAACGCGGAGCGACATCGGCGTCGGCCGAGGGCGGGAGATGGCGCGAGCGGGTCGGTGCGCGGCCGCTGGCGTCGGCGAGGAAGCGTTTGACGATTCGGTCTTCGAGCGAATGGAAGGTGACGACGACGAGGCGACCATCGGGTTTGAGACAGCGTTCGGCGGCAGCGAGTGCGTCGATGAGTTGGCCGAGCTCGTCGTTGACGTAGATGCGCAGCGCCTGAAACGTCCGCGTCGCGGGGTGTTTATCGTCGCCTTTGGCGCGGCCAAGCGTGCGCTGGACGAGACCGGCGAGTTGGCGCGTGGTGGTGATCGGCGTATCGGCGCGGACTCGGCCGATGGCGCGGGCGATGGCACGCGATCGGCGTTCCTCGCCGAGATGGTACAGGATATCCGCGATGACTTCCTCGGAGGCGTCGCGGAGGACATCGGCGGCGCTCGGTCCCGATTGCGACATGCGCATGTCGAGCGGACCGTCGGCCATGAACGAGAAGCCGCGATCCGCTTCATCGATCTGCATCGACGAGACGCCGATATCGAGGACGACGCCATCGACGGTCGCGGTCCCGGCATCGGCGGCGATCTGGTCGAGATCGCCGAACGCGCCGTCGATGAGTTTCAGGCGCGGCGCATACGCCTCGACGAGCGTCGCGCCAGCAACAAGCGCGTGCGGATCGCGATCGATGGCGATGACGCGCGTGTCGGCAGCGTCAAGAATGGCCGACGTATAGCCGCCAGCGCCGAACGTACCGTCGATGAAGGTCTCGCCGTCGCGCGGCGCCAGCGCCGCGACGACCTCGTCAAGCATCACGGGAATGTGGCGGGCCGCAGCCTTAGTGGCACGTTCCCCTAGAGGTGCCCCACGACCCGCCATCATTCCCGCGCCCCCTGGTCGCCGCCGGGGTCACCCCCGGAGCGGCGGCCCGCGCCGAACAGCTTGAGATGTTCGCGAACTTTTTGCTGGGCCTCGGCGCGACGGCGCTCGAAATTGCCCGGCTCCCAGATCTGAAATTTTTCACCCAGACCGACAAAAGCGACGTGGGTCGCGATGCCGGCGTGCGCGCGAAGGTTTTCAGGAAGCACGATACGCCCGTCTTGATCGATCGAAAGGACCTGCGAGATACCGTAGAGCGCGACAGAGAGTTCGTCCCGCTCGATCGAATAGTCCGGCAGGCCAGCGAGAAGCCCGTCGATCGTGCGCGCAAGTCGTTCGCCGCCGCCATCGATCGCAGGACTATCGAGCGCGGGGTAGCAGTAGACGTGCCCCGCCCCGCCCTGCTGATAGCCGTCGCGCTCGAGAATGGCGCGGAAAGGTGCCGGGACGGAAACCCGCCCTTTGGCGTCGATCTTGTTGACGAATGTTGAGACAAAGCGGTCCATCCCTTCAGTCGAAGCCCCGTCGTTCACACTGAACACGACAAACCGCGACTGAAATCCCGCGTCCCAACACCAACTCCCACACCCGTCCCCGCACTCGTTTCACCTCCTCCGGATCACCGGCCGGGATGCGCCACCCCAAGCGCATTCCGCCGGCTATCCGGAGAGCGGGCGGTCGCACGGTTCGAGCCCTCTGTTGAACCGGCGCCGCGCCTCGCATCTCCTGCCCGGTGCGGACGGGCATGTATGGGATGTCATGGG
>LNEA01000714.1 GCA_001464855.1 Rhizobiales bacterium Ga0077530 | reverse complement strand
AAATGGGGCGATGGCGCAAGTCGCTCCCCGCCTGCTATGCAGGATGCACGTACGGATCGCGGCCGGATGACCCTGGAATGACGTTGGACGCCCTCTGGACCGCTCTATGGCCGCTGCTGGTCATGCTCGCCTCGGCATTTGGTGCTGCAACCCTCCTCTTTCTGCCGTCGGAAGCGGTGCTGGTCGCCCAGATCAAGGCCGGCCTCGCGCCGACCCCCGCGTTGCTCGTCGCAGCTACCATTGGCAATGTGGCGGGCTCCGCGTTCAACTGGTGGCTCGGCGTCAACGCCCGACGCTTCGAGGATCGTCGCTGGTTTCCTTTCGCGCCCGCCACCATCGCGGTCGCCAGCGATCGCTTCCAGCGTTGGGGACTATGGTCGCTCCTGCTCGCGTGGGTCCCGATCATCGGGGATCCGCTGACGTTCATCGCCGGGGTTCTGCGCGTGCAATTCCGATACTTCCTGCCGCTCGTGGCCATCGGCAAGGCCGCCCGCTACGCTATAGTCGCTGCCAGTTTCTGAGTTCATCCCACCTGGAGGGAATGCGACGTGCGTCTGCTGATCGCCGGAGCCCAGGGGCAACTCGCCCGCGCCATGATCGAACTCGCGCCCTCGGCCGCTGATATCAGACCTCACCGCCCCAGCCTCGGTTCTGAAAACGCTCGCGGACTTCAAGCCCGATGTGATCGTCAACGCCGCTGCCTACACCGCCGTCGACAAGGCCGAGAGCGAGCCGGATGCCGCCCTCGCCCTCAATGCCGATGGTCCCGCGCGCCTCGCGGAAGCCGCCGACCGGATGGGCGCCGTCCTGATACACGTCTCGACCGACTACGTCTTCGACGGTAGCAAACCAACGCCCTACGTCGAGGGCGATCCGACGGCGCCGCTCGGCGCCTACGGCCGCTCGAAACTCGCCGGCGAAACCGCCGTGCGCGCCGCTACCGCCCGCCACATCATCCTGCGCACGGCCTGGGTCCACAGCCCCTTCGGCGCCAACTTCGTCAAAACCATGCTCCGCCTCGCCGACGACCGCCCCGAAGTCCGCGTCGTCGATGACCAGATCGGCACCCCG
>LNEA01000713.1 GCA_001464855.1 Rhizobiales bacterium Ga0077530 | reverse complement strand
ACAGCCATGGACGTTCGGATATGAGGGCGGCGCCATGAGCACTCCTACCGTCCTCGAAGTGAACCGCCTCAAGCGCTACTTCCCGATCCGCGGCGGGCTGCTGCAGCGTCAAGTCGCAACGGTTCAAGCGGTCGACGACATCTCGTTCGCGGTTGAGCGGGGCGAGACGCTCGGCATCGTCGGCGAATCCGGGTGCGGCAAGTCGACAACGGCGCGATTGCTGATCCAGCTCCTGGAGGCCGATTCCGGCACGATCACGCTCGATGGCCGCATCATTGGCGACTCGAGTGGCCTGACGATGCGCGACTATCGCCGTCAGGTGCAGATGGTATTCCAGGACAGCTATTCCTCACTCAATCCGCGCTGCACGATCGAGGACACCATCGCCTATGCACCGACCGCGCATGGCGTGTCGTGGGAGGAGGCCCGCAAACGTGCGCACGAACTGCTGGATAAAGTGGGCCTCGATCCCATCCTGTTTGCCGCGCGCTATCCCCACGAGCTGTCCGGCGGCCAGCGGCAGCGCGTCAACATCGCTCGCGCGCTCGCACTCGAGCCGCGACTGATCGTGCTCGACGAGCCCGTCTCCGCGCTCGACAAATCGGTCGAAGCCCAGGTGCTGAATCTCCTTGTCGATCTCAAGCGCGAGCTCGACCTGACGTACATCTTCATCTCGCATGACCTCAACGTCGTGCAGTACATGAGCGATCGCGTCCTCGTCATGTATCTCGGCAAGGTCGTCGAGATCGGGCCGGTCGAGAGCATTTACGGCGGCCCGCGCCACCCGTATACGCGCGCCTTGCTCGGCGCGATGCCGTCGATGGACCCCGACCGGCGTGGTGAGCAAGTGACGTTGACGGGCGATCCACCGAACCCCATCAATCCTCCGCCGGGCTGCCGCTTCCATACGCGCTGCGCCCATGCCGAGGCCTGCTGCGGCATCATCGAGCCGAAATTGACGGCGGGCGCCGTGGAAGGCAGTCACCTCGCCGCGTGTCACATGCTGATCCCCGGCTCCGGCCACAGCGCCGCGCCCGCAGCCGTCGCCGCATGACGAAGGGCGCACCATGAACGACACCGCCACCGATATCGCGCCGGCCGGTCCATCATCGGGCGCACAGCCGCTTGTCCAGGTCGACAATTTGCACATCCGCTTCGTCGGACGCGAACGAACCATTGATGCGGTCAATGGCGTGAGCTTCTCGGTCGACGCGGGCGAAGTGCTCTGCATTCTTGGCGAGTCGGGCTCCGGCAAGAGCGTCACGCTACGGGCGATGATGCGGCTGCATCCGCCGCACCTGACCAAGATGTCAGGGACCGTCACGGTCGCCGGGAAAGACATTCTCGGCCTCGGCGGCAGCGCGCTGAGCGATCTGCGCGGCCCGGAAGTCGCGATGATTTTCCAGGAACCGATGACGTCGTTCGATCCAGTGTTCACCGTTGGCACGCAGATCATGGAGACCGTGAAGCGCCACGACGGGCTCTCCGACAGCGCCGCTCGCAAGCGCGCGCTGGAACTGCTCGAGATGGTGCAGATCCCATCGCCCGAGCGCCGTCTCGCGAACTATCCGCACGAGATGTCGGGCGGGATGCGCCAACGCGCCATGATCGCGCTCGCGTTGTCATGCCGACCGCGCTTGCTGCTCGCCGACGAGCCGACGACCGCGCTCGATGCGACGGTGCAGATCCAGATCCTCCAGCTCCTGCGGCGGCTACAGCGCGAGCTTGGCATGGCGGTGCTGTTCGTCACCCACGACGTCGGTGTGGCGGTCGAGATCGCGGATCGCATCGCGGTGATGTACGCCGGCCGCTTCGTCGAAACCGGCCCGGTGCGGTCGGTGATCCGCGACTCGCAGCATCCCTACACGTCGGGGCTGCTCGCTTCGACGGTGCATGGTGCCATGCGCGGCCGCCGTCTCGAAGCGATCCCGGGTTCGCCCGCCAATCTCGCGGCGCTGCCGCCCGGATGCGCGTTCGAGCCGCGCTGCCGCTACGCCGAGGCAGCCTGTTCCGCTGCGCCGCCGGCCGAGGTGTGGATCGATCCGACGCGGATGGTCCGCTGCATCAGAGCGACCGCCGGTTGAGGGGGCGCTGCCCCACCCGCATCAACTGGAGCGGGGCGTCAACCGCGTAACGTGGCCCATTTTGCGTCCGCTTCGCGCCTCGCGTTTGCCGTAGAGGTGAAGGCACGCGTCGGCATCGGCGGCGAGCGCGCGCCAGTCGTCGGCGTCGTGGCCAATGAGATTGCGCATCTCGGCATCGCTGTGACGCTGCGTCGAGCCGAGCGGCCAGCCGGCCACCGCACGGATGTGGTTCTGGAACTGGCAGATCGCACAGGCATCCATGGTCCAGTGGCCGGAATTGTGCACGCGTGGCGCGATCTCATTGACCAGCAGCGGCGATGCAGCATCCCCGGCAATGCAGAACATCTCAACGCCGAGCACGCCGACATAGTCGAGCGCCACGGCGATCCGGCAGGCGATGTCGCGTGCCTGCGCTTCGATCGCTTCCGACAACCCAGCCGGCACCACGGAACGGCGCAAGATGCCGCCGTCGTGCGTGTTGCGGGGTGCGTCGTAGCAGGCAAGGCTGCCATCAAGGCCGCGCACCACCAGAACCGAAATCTCGAAGGCGAAATCGATCCGCCGCTCCAGCACGCAGGGGACCGAGCCGAGTTCGGCGAACGCCGCCGCGAGATCACCGACCGTGGCGACGCCAGCCTGCCCCTTGCCGTCGTATCCGAGCTGCGCCGTCTTGAGGATGGCCGGACCTTGCCAGGCTTTCATCGCCTGAAATGCAGTCGCCAGCTCTACGGTATTCGTGATCGCTACGAACGGCGCGACCGGAATGCCGAGATCGGCAATAAATGATTTTTCGACGGCGCGGTCCTGCGCGACCCGCAGTGCCATCGGACCGGGCCGCACAGGAACCCGCCGCGCCAGATGCTCGGCCGCGATCACCGGCACGTTCTCGAACTCGTAGGTCACGACGTCGACGCCGCGCGCGAACTCGTCGAGTCGCCCGAGATTGTCATAAGGACCGATCAGATGACTGCCGGCGACATCCAGCGCCGGGCCCCAGTCATCGGAATAGATGGCCGAGCGAAACCCAAGATCAGCGGCGGCCTGCACAAGCATCTTGGCGAGCTGACCACCACCGAGGATGCCGATGATGCTGTGCGGGGCCAGCGGCGCCGCGGCGTTCGGGACGGTCGAGTCCGTCATGATCCTGCAGGGCCTTCCGGCGTCTCGGGGATACTCGCGGTTTGACGTGCGCGCCAGTCGTCGAGGCGGGCCGCCAGCGCCGGATCGCCAAGTGCCAGGATCTGCGCCGCAAGGAGGCCCGCATTCGCCGCGCCGGGTTCGCCGATGGCCAGCGTGCCCACGGGAACGCCGGCTGGCATCTGGACGATCGACAGTAGGCTGTCCTGGCCGCTGAGCGCGCTGGACTTGATTGGAACACCGAGCACCGGGAGCATCGTCATCGCCGCCGTCATGCCGGGGAGGTGCGCCGCCCCGCCCGCGCCAGCGATGATGACCTTGAAGCCAGCGTCGCGCGCCGAGTGGGCGAAATCGTAAAGCCGCTTGGGGGTCCGGTGAGCCGAAATCACGCGCGCGACGTATTTAACGCCGAGCTCGTCGAGCACTGCCGCCGCCCGTTTCATGGTCGGCCAATCCGAACGGCTGCCCATGATGATCGCCACGTCTGCCGCCGGCCCGGCCATTTTAGGTCACCTTTCCTCGCCTCGGGCCGATTTCCTCGAAATTCGGTGCCCAGCAGGGGCGACTGTGCCCCCGCGCTGCGAGCGACGACAGTATTTTCGCCT
>LNEA01000712.1 GCA_001464855.1 Rhizobiales bacterium Ga0077530 | reverse complement strand
AGTGCCGACAAGGCGGAACAGCGCCGCAGGGCCGTGTCAGAGGGCGTTGATGCGGGCCGCAATCTCGTTGAGGGTCGCGCGCGCTTCCGGCGACCAGTTGGCGGCGCGGGAAGAGAACAGCGTCGCCTCCGAGCGCAGCAGGATGCCGTCATCAAGCACCTTGAGCCCGTTGGCCTTCAGCGTCGTGCCGGTCGTGGTAATGTCGACGATCAAATCCGCCGTGCCGGCAGCCGGCGTGCCTTCGGTGGCGCCGAGACTCTCGACGATGCGATAGCTGGTGATGCCGTGCGCCTGGAAGTGACGGCGCGTGATGTTCATGTATTTCGTCGCGACGCGCATGTGGCGACCGTGAACGCGGCGGAAATCGCGTCCGACCGCCTCGAGGTCGACCATGATCCGCACGTCGATCCAGGCGGCTGGTACGGCGACGATGACATCGGCCTGGCCGAAACCCAGCTTACGCATGAGTTGCAATCGCTTCTCCGAATCCGCGATCTGCTCGTGCACCAGATCCTCGCCGGTGACGCCCAGATGCGCGCGACCCGCCTTGAGCTGCTCGGCGATCTCGGAAGCCGACACGAAGATCACATCGACGCCGGCGACCCCCTCGATCATGCCGCGATAACCGCGTTCCGAACCGACCTTGCGCAGCGGCAGGCCGGCGCGCTCGAACAGCTCCATCGTCTGTTCCATCAGGCGGCCCTTTGAGGGCACGGCAAGTGTCAGCGCGTCGCTCATGGGCGGCTCCCTCCGCCGACCGCGAGAAGCAGGCGGTCGGTGTAGATAGCGGCGCCGACCGCGGGGATCGCCTGCGGCGCACCGATCGCGCGCAGCATCTCGTCGTAGCGGCCACCGCCGGCGATCGGGCTCGACGGTCCTAGTTCGTCGCTGCAGACCTCGAACACGAAGCCCGTATAGTACTCGAAGCTGCGGCCGAACTCGGCGTCGAAGGTCGCTTGGGCGATGTTGGCGCCGCCCTTGATCAGCAGCGACAGGCGCCGCTCGAAGGCATCGAGCGCGACGCTCACATCGATGTTGTTGCGCTGGAAGAGATCCTTGATCCGAGCACCAGCAGCACGGACCGGCGCGGAAATCGCGAGATAGCTCTCGATCAGCTCAGCGATGCCGGCCGGCAGCGGCTCGGATTGCGCGTCATGCGCGATCGACAGCA
>LNEA01000711.1 GCA_001464855.1 Rhizobiales bacterium Ga0077530 | reverse complement strand
ACGCTCGTTGTCCTCGGCCTCGACGACGCGCTGGGTGTCGAGGCGCTCTGCGCCGCGCTCGGCACGCCGTTCGAGGTATCGGGTGCTGTCCACCTCCAAGCCGCGCTTGCCGCACGCCTGCGCCACGGCGGTCTCCGGGTGGAGCAGAAGTCGGTCACCGCGGTGCGCATCGAGACGTTTGCGAGTTCGCTCCGCTATCGGCTCGATAGATTGAAACAGGCGCTCGCCGTCTACGGTGACATCCACGAACTCGACGATGACAGCTCGCGGGCATTCTGGGGTGAATTGCAGCAGCTTTCGGTGCTGCAGGACAGCACGGCGCCGCTGTGGCGGATTTCCACCGCGCCAAAATCAGGCCCGGCCGTTGTCGCCGCGATCACGCGCTACATGAATTGCAAGGCCTACTACGACTGGTCGGGCGGTTTGGGGTTCCGCCGACATCCGCCGCGTCATCGCGAGCCACGGCGGGCACGCAACGCTGGTGCGCGCCGCGCCGGCGGTCCGGGCTGCTGTCGACGTGTTCCAGCCGGTCGAGCAGGGGCTGGTCGAGATTACACGCGGCATCAAGGCGGTGTTCGATCCTCATGACGTGCTGAACCGCGGGCGCATGCTGGCAAACCTGTAGACCCCGTCGCGCGAACACCATATCCACCTCGGGACCAACCCGCACCTGGCCAGAGACCCGATGCAGACCAACTTCACGCCGGAGCAGCTCACCGATCCCAGGCTTTTCGAAGCCGACGCGATGCTCAAGCGCTGCGTGCATTGCGGGCTGTGCACGGCGACGTGCTCGACCTACGTGATGCTCGGCGACGAACGCGACAGCCCGCGCGGCCGCATCTATCTGATGAAAGACATGTTCGAGCGCGACCGCGAGGCGAGCCCGGAGGTGCAGTTCCACATCGACCGCTGCCTGTCGTGCCTCTCGTGCATGACGACGTGCCCGAGCGGCGTCGACTACATGCACCTCGTCGACATGGCGCGATCGCACATCGAGGAAACCGGCACGCGATCTGCCAAGGACCGTCTCATCCGCCGACTGCTCGCCGCGCTCATTCCCTATCCCGAGCGGTTCCGCAAGGCGCTGGCGCTGGCGCCGCTGGCACGTCCGTTCACCGGGCTGATGAAGCGCATCGGCCTCCCTGAGATCGCCGCGATGCTCGCGTTGGCGCCGCGCGAGCGTATCCCGCCGGCTCGCTTCGCCGGGCCCGGTACTGCGGCGACCAGCGACGATCGCCGCAAGCGCGTGTTGCTGTTGGCCGGCTGCGCGCAGCAGGTCCTGCGGCCGGAGATCAACGACGCCACGATCCGTTTGCTCGCGCGGAACGGTGTCGACGTCGTGGTGCCACCGGGGGCAGGATGCTGTGGCGCGCTCGTCCATCACATGGGCAAAGAGGCGGCCGCGCTGGTCCAAGCGAAGCAGAACATCGATGCGTGGTGGAAGGTCGTCGAGCGCGAGCAGATCGACGCGATCATCATCAACGCGTCGGGCTGCGGCACCATGGTCAAGGACTATGGCCACTTGATGCGGCACGAACCGGACTACACGGAGAGAGCCGCCACGCTCGCCGGTATGACGCTCGACATCACTGAATTCCTGACACGCTTCGAGCTGGGCGCGCCGCGCCGCTGGTCGAGCCTTCGCGTCGCCTACCATTCGGCCTGTTCGATGCAACACGGCCAGCGCATCACCAGCGAACCGCGCACGCTCTTGCGCAAAGCCGGGTTCACGGTTTTGGAGCCACCCGAAGGCCACATCTGCTGCGGCTCGGCGGGCGTCTACAATATTCTCCAGCCGGAACTCGCCGACGAACTGCGTACGCGCAAAGTCGCCAATATCGAAAGCGTTCGACCCGACATCGTCGCCGCCGGCAATCTCGGATGCATCACCCAAATCGGCCTCGGCACGCGACTGCCGATCGTCCACACGGTCGAGCTTCTGGACTGGGCCTTCGGTGGTCCAGTGCCGCGCGGCCTTGAAAGTTTCAAGAGCTTCGTGTCGGACGTTCCGGGCGACGCTGCCGCCTGAGCCTGGAGCGTCGACACGATGAGCGTTGCAGTCCCGGATTTCTGCCTCGTGCTGCTGCTCGGCTCGTCGCCCGTGGCGATGGCTGACTTCGCGGCGCGACATTTCCGGCGCGCTGAAATCATCGGGCCGGACCTTGACGGTGATGCCCTGCACGCGACCGTCGCGCATCGGCTAGGACGCCGCGAGACGACCGCCATCGATATTACCCGTGCGACTGGCGACGATCGCACCGCCCTGTTGCGCATCGCGAAGCGCGCGTTCGCGCGGCCGGTCGTGATCGCTGTTCTTGGCGATAGCAAGAAAGGCGATACCCGAATAAGGTCGCTGCGTGACGTCGTCCAAAAACTTCAACGTGACGGCGTACGCACCGTTCACGTGCTGCGCGAAGGTGACGAGGTCGAGATCGTGCGAGAGCCCTTGGCGACCGACCGCCGCGATCTCATGGGGCCATTCGACATCATCGGCGACGTGCATGGGTGCGCCGACGAACTCGAGACGCTGCTCGAAAAGCTGGGATATGGCGTCATATGGCACGACGAGGCCGGCGTGCGCGGCGTGACGATTGCGCCGCCGCCGGGAAGGCGCCTCATCTTCGTTGGCGATCTCGTCGATCGTGGGCCGCGCACGCCAGATGTGCTGCGCATCGTCATGAGTGCGGCGGCGGCCGGCCATGGGTTCTGCGTGCCCGGCAATCACGACGCGAAATTCCTACGCTGGCTGAAGGGCCACGACGTCACGCTGACGCATGGGCTCGATCGGTCGGTCGCGCAGATGGGCAAGGAGTCCCAAGCGTTTCACCAAGCGGTTAAGGCGTACCTCGACGCGTTGCCGAGCCACATCTGGTGTGATGGCGGCCGCCTCGTGGTCGCGCACGCCGGTCTAACAGAGGGCATGATCGGGCGGGCAACCGGCGCGGTGCGGGAGTTCTGTCTCTACGGAGATACCGACGGCGCGACCGACAGCATCGGTCTGGCGATCCGCTTTCACTGGGCCGCTGAATACCGTGGCGAGACGACGATCGTCTATGGACACACGCCCGTGGCCGACGCGATCTGGCTCAACAACACGCTGTGCCTCGATACCGGCTGCTGCTTCGGCAACAAGTTGACAGCGCTACGCTGGCCGGAGCGCGAGAGCGTGAGTGTGCCAGCGCTGCAGCAGTATACGCCGCCGCACCGGACGTTTGGGCATCCGCCACTGCGGCCGCCTGCGACCACATGACGTCGAAGTAGAAGGGTCGGCAACGCCATGCACGACGACAACCGCACTCAGGCCGCTGCGCAACGCCGCATCATCCGTTTCGCCTTCGGCGCTATGGCGCTGGGATCGGTGCTCGTGGGTCTTGGCGTGTGGCAGTTTGCGGATACGATCGGCCTCGAGGAAGAAACGGCGCGGTTGATCGCGACCGCGTTCCTCGCCGCCGGCATCGGCGACGCCCTCGTCCTCCACTTCTGGGACCGGTTGTTCAAGGACAAGAGGTGATCTGCGCTACACCACCACCGGCATCGCGACCTGCTTGCCAACGCGGAACACGCGGCGGTAGCGTTCGATCTCGTTGGCCGGACCGACGGCCTTTGTCGGGTTGTCCGAGAGTTTCACCGCCGGGCGGCCGTTGGCCGAGATGACTTTGCAGACGATCGAGAACGGGTCGAGACCGCCACCGGGGCCGAGGCCGCGGAAGTCGTTCGTGAGGAGCGTGCCCCAGCCGTAACCGATACGGATGCGCCCTTGAAAATGCGCCTGGATCTCGTGAATGAGATCGACGTCGAGACCGTCGGAGAAAATCGCGAGCTTCTTTTTCGGGTCCTGGCCGTTCTTGCGCCACCACGCGATCGCCATCTCGCCGCCCGCAATCGGATCACCGGAATCGACGCGCACGCCGGTCCATTGCGCGACCCATTCAGGTGCCCGCTGGAAGAAGTTCTCGGTGCCATAGGTATCAGGCAAGACGACGCGCAGATTGCCGTCGTAGGCGTCCTGCCAGTCGGCAAGCACCGCATAGGGCGCTTCCGCCAACGCGCGGTCGTCATCGGCGAGAGCCGCGTACACCATCGGCAGTTCGTGCGCGTTGGTGCCGATCGCCTCGACTTCGCGCCGCATCGCGATCAGGCAGTTGGATGTGCCGAGGAACGCGTCGCCGAGACCTTCCTTCATCGCCTGCACGCACCAGTCCTGCCACAGGAAGCCATGGCGGCGGCGAGTGCCGAAGTCGGCGATGCTGAGGCCCGGCAGTCCGTTCAAACGCTGGAGATGCTCCCACACCCGCGTCATCGCCTGCGCGTACAGCACCTGCAGCTCGAACTTGCCGAGATCCTTGGTCACGGCGCGGCTGTGCAGCTCCATGATGACGGCGAGCGCCGGGATCTCCCACATCGTGGTCTCGATCCACGGCCCTTCGAAGATCAGCTCGTATTGGTTGCCACGCCGTTCGAGGTGGTAGGCCGGAAAACGGAAGTCCTCGAGCCACTCGATGAAGTCCGGCGCGAACATCTGCCGCTTGCCGTAGAACATGTTGCCGCGCAGCCAGGTGGACTCGCCACGGCTGAGCGATAGCGAGCGGATGTGGTCGAGTTGCTCGCGCAGCGCGCCTTCGTCGATGAGGTCGGCGAGCGGCACCGTGGTCGTGCGGTTGATGATCCCGAACGTCACCCGCGTCTCGCGGTGCCGGCGGTAGATCATCTGTGCCATCAGCAACTTGTAGAAATCGGTATCGAGCACCGAACGGACGATCGGGTCGATCTTCCAAGTATGATTGTAGACCCGAGTGGCGATGTCGGTCATGGCACCCAATGCTCCGCGACGGGACGCTCGCGCGGCCGGCGTGTCTATTCCATGGCAACCGTCGCAAATCGATCGCCAGGGCGCAACCCGGCGGGGCCATGCATGGATGGGATTGTCGTCGGCGCGGGACGCCGATCTCGCACTTGGTTACGGCGGCGATCTCACAAAAAGCGACGGGGCGGAGCCGTTGTCCGGCCCCACCCCGCGGCTTTGGCGCGCTGGATGGTGGCTCAGCGCTCCAGGTGTTGCATGGGGTCAACCGGCGTCGCGCCCTGTCGAATCTCGAAATGGAGCTGCGGCTGCGAGACGCTTCCGGTATTGCCGGCCTTCGCGATGACTTGCCCGCGGCGCACGGTGTCGCCTGCCTTGACCAGCAGATTGTCGTTGTGCGCGTAGGCCGTGATCCAGCCCTCCGGATGACGGATGAGCACGAGGTTGCCGTACCCTTGCACTTCGTTGCCGGCATAGGTGACGGTGCCATTTTCGGCAGCGTGGACTTCGGTGCCGCGCGGGACCGAAATGTTGATGCCGTCGTTGGGGCCGACGCCCGGCTGGTTACCGAAGCCTGAGATGATCTTGCCGCGCGCCGGCCAGCGGAATTTGCCGGGCGGAACGGCGGCCTTCGACGCCGGCAACGCCGCCTCGCGCTGAGGAGCATCCGTCGCGCGCGCCGCCGGCTCGGGTGCGCTGGGAGGCGACGCGTCAGTCATGCCTTGGCCGAGTGACGCGACACGCTTGCGGTCGTCGGCGGGGGCAGGCCCGCGCGCATTGATGATCGTCGGCTCGACCGACGGCGCACCGGAAGCATCCTGCGGCGCAGCCGTTGCGACGGGCGCTGGCGTGCCTGACAGCGTACCCTTTGTGGCGGGGATTTGCGCCGGCTCCCGCGATTTGGCCCGCGCCGTTTGCGGTTTGTCGCCGGGCGCCGGCACTTTGAGGACAGTGCCCGGCATGACCTTACGCGGGTTGGTGATCTCGTTGACGCGCTCGAGGACATGCGGCTGTACGCCGTGCTTGCGGGCGATGCCATAGAGGCTGTCGCCGCGGGCGACCGTGTACGTGCCGGTCCAGCCAGAATCGTCGGCGCGCGACGAGGCGGCGGGCGGCGCGGGCTCAACAGCAGGAGCCGATGCGACAGGCGCCGCAGTCGGCTGGGTCTCCGGCAGCGGTGGCACGATCGGGCCGGCGTCGGTGTGGTGCGGCAGGACCGGCTCTGGTGCGCGTGCGGGCGCCGGCATCCGCGCAGGAGCGGGCGAAGCCGAACGCGGCGCCGGCGTCGGGGGCACATAGGCAGGCGGCGGTACGTACGAGGCCTCGGGCGATGTCGGCAGAGAGGCGACGCGCCGCTGGCGGTCCGGCAGCACCAATTGTTGACCGATATGCAACTGAGGACTGGTCAGTTTGTTGGCCTTCATCAGCTCCGACATCGGCACGCGATGCGTCTTCGCCAAGGCAAAGAGCGTGTCGCCTGCGCGCACCTCGATCGTATTGCCCTGCGGCGGAGATGACCTGCCAGGTGGCGTGTAGGACGCTTGCGACGGCGGGATCGGGCGCGACGGCGTGCGTCCCACATCATACGACGCAGCGGGCGCAGGTGGTGTCGGCGGCGCGATCGAGCGCTGAGGGGGCGAGCGATCATAGGGCTCGGGTAGTCCCGCCATGCGGACGGAGCTGTCGCCGCCTTGTGGCTGCGCCATGCGATCGCCTTCGCGCGGGCCAGAGCGATATTCGGGGCGGTAATCTTGGCGCGCGTCGGAGCGATAGTCGGACCGGTAATCGCCCTGAGCGCCAAGCGGCGCCTGCGACTGTCGAATTGGTTCGCGGGGAATGGGCGGCGCGGTGCCTGTCGATGACGGGCCACCGTTGTAATTCATGGGCGCGAGGTCCATCCGGTCGAAACCGGCGCTGCACCCGCCTGCGGCCAGGGCCACCACCAGAAGGGTCAAGCCTCGCGACCCGGCAGCGCACTTCGTGGCACGTTCACTCAAACGCACAATACGCAACATTTGATACACCCCTCTACTCGCGCTCAGTTAACCGTCAATTGGTTAACTGGCCGTTAAGGAGCGCGCAGTCTGACGGGACGAATCGCCTCGGCGCCGATATTGAGCGGGCGATGACGGTTCGGCACGGTTGCGCTCCGGGTGTTGGACAAACGACATCGGCTCCGGCCGAGGGCCGAAGTCATGACGCCTTCAACAAGGCGATCTCCGAGATGGAACGAGATACGAAACGCGGAGAAGCAGCAGCGTCGATGTACCGCAGGATTTTGCGGCCTCAACGGCTGAACGGCGGCTCTTCGAAGGCTTTTGGCTGAATGTTGGACAACGGCAGATACATCGCAAAAGCCGTTGTCCAGCTGCGTTTTCAGCGTTTCTCGAAGTCGATGCGCTCGTCCACCTGCAGTCCGAGCAGGCGTCGGCGCAGGGCGTCGAGGGCCATCTCGATCGTGCCCATGCGAACCCATTCGCGGCCGCCCAACAGGCGCGCCGGACGCGCGAGAGATCCGACGGGATCGGCGATGCCGATGCAAATATTGCCGCCGAGCTCGATACGATCTTCGCCCTCGTCGAGATCCATGAGCACCGCGAGCGCGTGCGAGGCGCCGCTCACTTTGCGCAGGCCCTCGGCAATGGCGATGGCACTCGCTTCGCTGATTCCCGTCGCGACCGCCGATGCACCGATGCCTACCGCATCAGCGATCTGCGCGATGTCGCGCGCGACGATGCCACGACGGAAGATTGGCCCGCCTGCAACCTGTGGCGCGAGGCGTGCCGCGACGCCGCCGCCCGTCACCATCTCGGCGACCGCGAGCGTGTGGCCGCCCGCTGTCAGCGCGTCCAGGATGACACCTTCGAGCTTCTGGTCGTCTTCGGCGATGATGAAACTGGCAAGCCGTCGCCGCACTTCCGATTCAACCGGGCCAAGAATGCGCTCGAGTGCCGCCGCATCGTCGGCGCGCACCGCGAGCTTGGTTTCGAGCTGCGGGTAGTGGGACTGGAAGCCGAGTTTGACGGCGCCGCCGTCTTCGAGGCCAGGGATTCCCTCGAGCATCTGGTCGGCGCGCGATTCGCCGATGCCGAACGAGTGGAAGCGCTTGAGACGCGTCACGCCCTTCAGGCCGCTCATCGCGAGAAGACGCGGAATGAGCTGCTCGTCGAGCATTCGGCGCATCTCGCGCGGCACGCCCGGCGTGAACATGAAGCGCGCCTTGCCGATGGTGACGGCGAATCCGCACGCGGTGCCGATCGGATTGTCGATCATCTCGGCACCAGCGGGCAGCATGGCCTGCTTCTTGTTGTTCGGCGGCATCACGCGATTGCGCCGCTGGTAGTAGCCCTCCATGCGGGTGAGCCACTCCTCACTCAGCACGAGGTCGACGCCCGCCGCCTTCGCCGCGATTTCCTGCGACAGATCATCGACGGTGGGTCCGAGGCCGCCATTGACGAT